>CAZYSF010000446.1:0-8326 GCA_964649635.1 uncultured Anaerolineales bacterium
CCAGTACTTCGGCCGCGCGTTCCCGCAGGCGGCTTCGGAATTCCGAATCGTTCCAATCGCGGCGCCCGAACCCCACCACGGACGGGCACTCCTGCAGCCGCCCCTTTGCGAAATTCGAATACAGCGCGGGAAAGAGTTTGCTCCCGGCCAGGTCGCCGGTCGCTCCGAAGATCACCAGGGTTACGGGTTTGCACTTCTCCATCCATTCGATGATACCCGATTTCCCGTTCTTCGATCCCATCCGGCTTTTTGCCGGAGGTCCGGATCCGGAGTTTCGTTCCCATCCGGCCGGGCTTCCGGGCTGTGGCCATCTTCGGTCAACCGCCCGGATGGGGTGTCACCCATGGCCGGGGGATGCGCGCGGAGGGTGCGGGCGCCTCGTTGTCCCTGATGGTGACCGCCATCGGCGGATTGGATTCATCCGCGACCGTCAATTCACGGGCGGCATTTGCCGCGCCGAACGCGTTCCGGCTGCGGAGTAGAAAATGCGGGATGCTTCCTTCCTGCATCCGCAAATCCGCGGGCGGGGCAAGCTGGAGGACCGGCCTCATCCGCGGCGCTTGCGCGGCCTGGTTCAGAAGAACTCCCCCGGCCGCCCGGTCGAAGCGGCACGCGGCAAGTTCCATCTCGTCCAGCCAGCGCCGGCTCGATTGCACGCCGGTTCCGGGGAGTAGTACCTGGTGGAACCGGCGGGCATGACCGTCACCGTCCATAAGCGTTCCGGATTCTTCGACAATCGTCGCCGCCGGGAACACCACATCCGCGAGCAGCGCGGTCTCATGCAGGGTATGGTCGATCAGGATCACCCGGCGCGCCGAGTTCAGCGCGGCGGCGACGGCGGCCGGATCTTCCCGGAGCGTGAGATCGTTTTCAAGAATGACAACCGTATCCGCATCCCCACTGCGCAGAAGCTGCAGGGCGGAATCCAAATCGCCGCCATCCATCAATCCGAGGCCGAGGCTGTTGGCTTCCGGCAGTATGATTGAAAGCAGGGCGGCTTTTCCACGGCCGCATAAAGCCCCGGCGACGTTCGCCGCCGCCTCCAGCAGCGCCTCGCTGCCGCAGCCGGCGCCGGTGATAATCAGCGGATTCTCCGCCCGGGATAACGCCGCAGCGATCTCCTCCGCCAGGCGCGCGGTTTTCCAGGACAGGCCGGATATCCCCTGCGGCCGGGAGTCGATCGCGCAGGCAATGGCAAATCCGAACCGCGCCAGGTCGTCCGGCCCGGCGTAATGCGTCCGCAGCGCCATATCGTCCAATTCCGTCCGGGCCGGCGCCGCGATGTACAAGGATCCGAGCGGATTGCCCGGCATTTCACGCGCCGCCGCATATGGCCAGGCGTATCCGTCGATACTCTGTACGGACCCCAACTCCGGCCTATCGGGGATCCGGCGCAGGGCGTCGGCCAGATGCGGGGCGGTGCCGGTGATGGCTTCGCCGAGTATCAGCACCATGTCCGCTTCGCCCACTTCCTTTAAAGAAGGCGGCCGGGCGGGGTTGGCGCGGAGGATGCGGATGGCGGCGGCGGTCGTGCGGCGGTCTTCCGCGGAGATGCCGAGGAAAAAACGCTCCGGACCCACCAGGCGGCGCAACGCATAATTGGATTCCATCGAAGCGCGCGGGGAGCCGATCCCGATCGCCCGCCGCCGGTCGTGCAGGCCCGCGGCGGATTTTTCAAGCGCCTCGAGGGGATCGGCCGGTTGAAGCGTTCCAGCTTTGCCGCGGCGAATCAACGGCATGCGGATCCGTGAATCCGCACCATAGGCGCCACCCCCCAAGTCCTCCCGCCGGTTCAGGAACCGGGATTTTTCGGGCCGCGCCGGGATTAATGCGATCTTTCCCCGTGAAAGTAAATCAACCTGCATATCCGCTCCACGCCCCCGGAAATCGCCGCATTCGGCGGGATGATCACCGCTCACATTCCACCTCTGAAAAATGCATCCCGCGTTCAGCGCCGGATTCGAATCCGTTCGAGGACGGGCAGCAGCCACCGGTCGCCACCCCACCATCCGGCGATCCGCCAGGCGAGCGCCAGCCCGATCTCCATCACCAGCAGGATCGCGTTGGTGCTGACGGTCCCCGCGAGGAGATAGTTTAAGTTCATGAAGCCTCCGAAGAACGCGGCCAGGCCGGTGAGCAGCCCCAAAATGAGCCCCACCCCGACGAATAACTCCCCAAACGCCACCACGTAACTCCAAGCGGCCGCCTGCGGCAGGACGGCATTTTGTATGAATGCGGCGTACCAGGATTGGACGCTGGGATGCTCGCCGGATGCCAGGGTGACGGCCCGTTGTAAAAATCCGGTAAGGGAAGCCCCCGCGTTGGCTCCCACCCAGTTGGGATCGGTCACCTTTCCCCAACCCGCCGACAGCCATTGCCAGCCAACATACAACCGTACGATCAACCAAAACCAGGCCCAGCGCTTATCGGTTACAAACCGCGACGCCGGCGACCAGGACGATTCGTTTAAGTTAGACATGACTTCCTCCCGCACTAAAGACCGAGCCGGCCCCGGTAGGACGGCTATGTCCGCTCGTCCCGCTACTTCCCCGGAAACTGGATTCCCAGAGCGTCCAGAGCGCTGTGGACGCTGTCTTCCGGTTTGACCTTGATCCGGATATCCGCAAGACGGCCGGTTTCATCGACAATAAAATGACTTCGGACATTGGATCCGTTCCCCCATACTCCGTATGCTTCCGCCACCCGGTGGGCTTCATCCACCAGCAGATGAAACGGCAGGTTGTATTTGGTCTTGAACCGCTGATGGCTGGCGAGGTCGTCGGGGCTGATGCCGAGCACCACCGCATTCTGCTCCTCGATCTGCGGATAACGGTCGCGGAAACCGCAGGCCTGGGTCGTGCAGCCCGAAGTATCGTCCTGGGGATAGAAATAGACCACGACCCGGCGGCCTCGGAACGCGGAAAGCCTTACCCGCAAGCCATCGTCGCCGACCAATTCGAAATCCGGAGCCGGATCGCCGATCTTAAGCGCATTTTCAGCCATAGTTCCACCTTTCCAGGCTTATAAACAGCTATTTGCCTGATCCATCAAATGGTAACGCTTTAGCCGAGGTAAAGCATTGGAATTTGAGAGGATTTATTGGAATTGGCTCAATAAAAAAAGGGCCTTCTCCAAAACGTGTGGGGCATCCCAAGCGATATATCCCACCACCTCAAACGAAAAACGGAAGGAACGCCCGGTAGGATTTTCAGCTCGAGATTATTGCTTGTCCTCCGGACTATCCTCCGGGCGATGAAATCCGCCAATTTCAGCGGATTGCTCAGTTTGGGCGTTCCGTCAGCGGGGCGGACGATATTAGCCACAAAGCGCACAGAGGCCACAAAGACAACCCCATGGGATCCTTTGTGCCCTCTGTGTTCTTTGCGGCAATCCTTACCTCCGGCGAATAATCGGAGGACGCGACGCAAGTCGGTTTACTACTTATTCCTAGGCGCTTTTCGGTCCTGCGAGGATAGAATCTGACTCACAGGAAAAGGAGAAGAACCAAAAAAGAAAAGGATGATTTTTATATGACTAATCAGGCCGGAAAAACGCGCACCGAATCACCGGGAAAACCTAAAAAAGCGGAGCATTTAATATTATTCAGGCATGTGAGCGGAATATGCGAACGGGGTAATCCGTGTTCAAGGAAGGAAATCCGGCTGAGTAGTGGACGATTTTTTAATTTTTTTCCGGCAAGATCGGGCACAGGCTGCGGACGAGCTGGAGGATTCGCTCCGGATCGACGGGCTTTACCAGGTACCCGCTTACTCCATTGGCCCAGGCCTGTTTTTCCAAATCGGGCGACCCGTTCCCGGTGAGGAAGAAGACCGGCAGATCGGGCCGTAAATTCCGGACCGTCTTCAAGAGCTGCATGCCGTCGATTTCCGGCATTTTGTAATCCAGGATCATCAGGTCAAACGGGCGTCCCTGCAGCAACACCATGCCCTTCGGAGCATTTTCCGCGAACTCCACATCGTACCCGGCGTTGCGAAGAATGATCACCAGAGTCTGACGGAGGTTAAAATCGTCGTCCACCACCAGAATTGTCTTTGAAGAAACCATCCCGAAATGCCTCTCGCAGGGTGTGGAATCCGTCCTATTATTATCTTAGCCGCATTATTGAGAGGAAAGCATTGGGATGGGTTGGGATTAATTGGGAGATGCGCCATATTAACCGCGGGCGTTATGTCACGAGGCGGTACCCGACATCCCGCACGGTGATGACATAGCACGGATTCCGAAGATCCGTTTCGAGCGCCTTGCGCAATTCGTGCGCCTGCCCGCGCGCCAGTTCCCGCGCCTCGGCCCGCGAGAGATCGTAACCCTGCGCTTCCTGGACCAGGACTTCATACGTCACCGGATCGGGCGAATGGCGCAGGAGCGAAACCAGAAAATTAAAAGTCGACGGCGGAAGCGGAATGGCCCGGTCGCCCAATTGCAGGGTGCGGGTGTGCAGGTCGAGGGTGAAGGTGCCGCGCTGGAGGTAGCGCGCGTCGCGCGGGGCGCCCGCCGGCGCGGCGCGTTCCGGCCCCGGTTCCGCCGGATTGTCCAGCTGGCGCAATTCGCTCACCAACTCGTGCAACTGGGCGGTGATCGCCCGGCGGCGCTGCGGCTGGCGCTGATCCTTGAGCGTCTCGCGCACCCTTTGCACGATGATCTCCGGATCGATCGGCTTCAGCAGGTAATCGTTGGCGCCCAGGCGCACCGCCCGCATCGCCGTTTCGAGGGTGGCGTGCGCGGTGAGGATGAAGATCGGCATGTCCGGGAATTTGGAGCGCACCTCTCCGAGCAGGGTGATCCCGTCCATGTCCGGCATCTTGATATCGAGGAAGACCAGCTGGAAAATCCCCGCCTCCATGAACCGCATGGCTTCGGCGGCGTTCCCGGCGGTGGTGACCTGGCAGCCTTCCCGCTGCAGGATCATGGAAAGCGACCGGCGCAGGTTGGGTTCGTCGTCCACAATCAGGATGGAAGCAGCCTGGGACATGGGTTTCCCGCCCTTCAGATCTATGATTTTTCCCGAGTAAAGGGAATTCTACCAAGATTGAAGCCGCCCGGCAACGCGGACGGGCTCTCCACCCGAATTCCGACCCGCCTGTCCAAAAAGGGAATACTCCCGAACGGTACCGGATGATCCGCACAACCGCCCGCAAGAATCGACAAATGGCAATAATCGCCAAAAGGGAATATGATGGAAATAATCCGGCCCCGGGGAAAATGGCGGATGGCGGCGTCTGAGATTCCTTTCCGAGGAGGCCTGCGGTGAAAAAGAACAAGGAACCTTCCGGAAAAAACCGGAGCGCATCCGGTGAACGCCGCAAGCCCCCGGCCGGGAAAACATCCCGGCGTCCCCCGGCGAAGACGGCCCGCCCGGGGGGCGACACTCCCAAAGTGGAATCCAAAATCGAGTCCGAGCGCCGGCGGTTCTTCAACGTGCTGGAAACGCTGCCCGCCTATTTGATATTGCTTGCCCCGAATTACACCGTCCCGTTTGAAAACAAATTCTTCCGCGAGCGGTTCGGCGAATCGCACGGCCGGCGCTGCCACGAATACCTCTTCCAGCGGGCCGAGCCGTGTGAGAACTGCGAAACGTACAAGGTGCTGAAAACGAACGCCCCCCATCACTGGGAATGGACGGGGCCCGACAACCGCATCTACGACATTCACGATTTCCCCTTCACCGACTCCGACGGCTCCGCGCTGATCATGGAGATGGGGGTCGACATCACCGAACGCAAGCTGGCCGAGGCGGCGCTGGCCGCGGCCAACGCGGCCCTGGAAGGGCGGATCAACGAGCGCACGGCCGACCTGGCCGCCGGCGAGCAACGCTGGGCCACCACGCTCGCCAGCATCGGGGATGCGGTGATCGCGACGGATTGCGGGGGCCGGATAACGTTCATGAATCCCACCGCCGAAGCGCTCACCCGCTGGAACTTAAAGGACGCGGCGGGGCAGCCCGCGGGGGAAGTATTCCACATCGTTAACGAGTTCACCCGTGTGCGGCTGGAGGACCCGGTCGCGAAGGTCCTCGCCACCGGCGCGGTCGTCGGTCTGGCCAATCACACCCTGCTGGTACGCCGGGATGGAACGGAAATCGCGGTCGACGACAGCGGCGCACCGATCATCGGCGCGGACGGGATCTCGACCGGGGCGGTGCTGGTCTTCCGCGACATCACCCAGCGCAGGGCCGCCGAAAAACAAATCCAGGACATGGCACGCTTTCCCGAGGAAAATCCCAATCCCGTATTGCGGGTCGACCGGAAGGGAAAGGTCCTGTATGCGAACCCGGCCTGCCGGGATATCGGGCTGGAGCCCTGCATCGAGCCCGGCCTGACGATCCCAGCGGAGTGGATCGCGATGGTGGATAAGGCCTTTGCCGCGAAGGGCCAACAGGCGGCCGATATTGCGGTGGGCGACAAAGTGTATCTTCTCACCGCCGCCCCCATTGCGGACGAAGGCTACGCCAACCTGTACACCATCGACGTCACCGACCGGAGGCGGAAGGAAACCGAGCTGGCCCGGGTCAACCGGACGCTCAAAGCCATCAGCGAGAGCAGCCAGGCGATATTGCGGGCCCGGAACGAAAACAATTTCATGGAAGAGGCCTGCCGGATCATCGTGGAGAGCTGCGGCCATGCGATGGTGTGGATTGGGATGGCCGAGGAGGATGAAGGCCGGAGCGTGCGCCCGGTCGCCTATTCCGGCTTCGAAACGGGCTACCTGGAAACGCTGCATGTCACCTGGGCTGAGAATGAGCGCGGCTGCGGGCCCACCGGCACGGCCATCCGGACCGGCAGAGTCAGCCAATGCCGGAACATGCTCACCGATCCCGCCTTCGCCCCCTGGCGCGCCGAAGCGCTCAA
Source organism: uncultured Anaerolineales bacterium (assembly GCA_964649635.1). Taxonomy (GTDB): domain Bacteria; phylum Chloroflexota; class Anaerolineae; order Anaerolineales; family RBG-16-64-43; genus JAFGKK01. The sequence continues at coordinate 6,867 of CAZYSF010000446.1, forward strand.
ACGCGGATACGCTTCGTCGATCGCCCTGCCGCTTACGGCCGAGGAGCAAACCTTCGGCGCGGTAACGATCTATTCCCGGGAGCCCGATCCGTTTACGGCCGAGGAAGTGGCGCTTCTATCGGAACTCGCCAACGATATCGCCTACGGCATCCATTCCATCCGGATCCGCGGCGTACGGGACAACCTCCTGACGCAGGTGGACGAGCAGCGCCGGCTGGCTCAACAATTGGCCGACGAACGGGGCGCCGTCTTTGCATCGCTCTCGGAGGCGGTCCTGGTTTACGATGCCGATGGCCGGGTCCGCCGGGTGAACGCCGCCGCGGTCAAACTGCTCGGGTTCGATCCAACGCAACTGACCACCGGCGGGATGGTTTCCCGGTTGAACACGCGCTCCTCCGACGGCCTCCCATTGGATCCGGCGCGTTCGCCGACCGCGCGCGCCCTGGCGGGCATATCCACATCGGGAGAACGCTTCCTTCTCACCGGCGCGGGAGGACGCGAAATGGCCATCCTGGCCTCGGCGGCGCCGCTTGTGAAAGACAACCTTGTTTCCGGCGCGGTGACGGTCATGCACGACGTCACCGAAGAGGAAAAACTGCTCGCCGAGGTGCAGCGGCGGGCGCTCGAACTGGAATCCCTGGTCCGGGAGCGCACGCGCGAATTGGAGGAGGCCAATTCCTACAACCGCAGTCTGATCGAAGCCACGATCGACCCGATGATGACAATCACCCCGGACGGGAAGATCGGCGACGTAAACGCCGCCACCGAAAAGGTCACGGGATTTACCCGCACGGGACTGATCGGAACGGATTTTTCCGACTATTTCACGGACGGGGAGAAAGCCCGGGCCGGTTACCGGCGGGTCTTCGACGAAGGGAAAGTCAACGACTACGAATTGGAGATCCGCCGCCGCGACGGTCTGATCACGCCGGTGCTGTACAACGCCTCGGTGTACACCGACGAAACCCGCAAGGCGAAAGGGGTGATCGCCGCCGCCCGCGACATCACCCGCCGCCGGCAGACCGAGGAGAAGATCCGGGAAAACACCCGCCGGACCGAGACCGTCGCGGAAATCTCGCACCTGCTGGCCGAGGCCGGACCGAATTACGCGCCGATGCTTCCAAAAATCGCCGAATACGCGGCCTCCCTGGCTGGCGGCACTTGCCGGATCCACCTGCCGGGGGAAGACGGGAGCCTGTCGCTGGCGGCGCAATTCGGCGAAGCGCCCGCCGATCAGCCGGAGCGCCTGGTCGACAGGGCGTTTCAAAACCGGGAGACCCTCTTCCTCCCGTCGGATTCGGCGGGGGAATCGAAACCAGCCGGCGCCGCTTTCGGGATGATCGTGCCGTTGCTGTTCCAGGAGACGGTCCTGGGCACGCTGACGGTCACCCGCACGGCACCCGGGAATCCGCTGGAGTCGGATGAAATCACGACGATCCGGACCGTCGCGGACCGGATTG
>CAZYSF010000447.1:0-3739 GCA_964649635.1 uncultured Anaerolineales bacterium
GTGTACTAAGCCGGCATCCATCCTCCACCCAAATCTCACAATCCCGAAAACAGCATGATCCGGTTGTTATCGGTGTCGGAGACGAAGATCCGCCCGCTGGGACCGGCGGCGATGCCGCTTGGCAGCGCGAAGGACGCCGCATCGTCCCCGAAGAGGCCGAAGGTGAACAGGAAATTGCCGTCCGCATCGAACACCAGGACCCGCGCATTCCCCGGATCGGTGATCCACACGCGGCCGTCTTCCGAAACGGCCAGGTAAGGTTTGGTATCCGTGGACTGGCCTTCCCATCCGTCGATCACCCACTCCGTCAGGTAGACGAACTCACCCTGGACCTCCTGGAAAACCTGGATCCGGCGGTTCCACGTATCCGCGACATACAGCCGGCCGTCCGGTCCGAGCCCCAATCCGACCGGTTCATCAAACTGCCCGTAATCGAATCCGGGCTGGCCGATCTCCATCAGGTAATTGCCTTCCGGATCGTAGACGGTGATGCGCTTGTTCCCAGTGTCGGCGACAAAGATCCGGTCCCGGGAGTCGATCGCAATCGCGCGCGGGCCGTAGAACTGGTACCCCATGCCTTCATGGGTAAACGATCCCCATTTGCTCAGAAAGGTCCCATCGGCCGAGAATTTCTGTATCCGTAAGTTCCACGTATCGGCGACGTAAACCAACCCCTCCGAATCAACCGCCACCCCCCATGGTTCGTTGAATGTGCCGTCGGGCGCCTGGACGGCATCCGGGCCGCTGAAGGAGCCCCAGACGTGAAGCAGATTCCCATCCGGATCGAAGTGCTGGATGCGGTGGTTGCCGGTATCCGCGACATACACGGATCCATCCGGGGCGACGGCGATCGCGCGCGGCCGCTGCAGGGAACCCGGTTCCGCGCCCGCCTGGCCCCAGAGAGTTTCCGCGGAGAGCATGCGGACTCCGTCGGCATAAGGATCGATCTCCACCGGAGGCGTGAAGGCCTCGGATCCGTATTGCCATACCGATACCGCCAGATCCTTGCGCACGTACAATCGCATCCGCTCCCCCAGCGGCCAGTTGGATAGTGAGAAGTCACTTCCAGTCACCTGCCCGTATTCGGTGTAATCGCGGTTGAACCAGATCTGCCACAGCGCGGACCGGTAGGCCGGATCGCTTGCGGCGTTCCACACCCGCTCCCAGGTCAGGTCGAGGTAATCCATCATCGGCCACCACATCCGCATGTACGTGAAGGCGTAATGGCTGTCCGCGAGCAGCCGGTCGGCCTGATCCCAGTAATGATCCGCCACGATCACCACCGGCGCATCCACCAGGGCATAATCCAATTTGTCCCCGTAGTTGAGCGCGTTCGGATACTCCCGCAGGTACCAGTTCACCAGCCACCCGGAACGCACGTCGTAAGGAACCGCGAGGTCAAGATCGTCCTGCGTTTTGCGGGAGATCTCCTCGATCTGGGCGATCGCGGTCTTCACCCCGCCCGCGCCGTGGGCGTATACCAGGAATTCCGTCGCTTCGTCATACAGAATATAACTGGCCCGCCAGGCGGTGCGCAGCGTGCAGATCCCCAGCACCAGGACGAGGCCGAGGAAGAAAATCCGCGTGACGATTTCCGATTGCAGATCCCGCCATAGCCGCCAAAGGAAGACTGCGCCGGCCGCCGCGACCAGCGCGTAGAAAACGAAATTTCCCGTCACCGAAAGCGCATCGAGGCTGCTGCCGGAGAACGGTCGGGCGCCTCCGCCCATCCACATCCCCGCCGCCAGCGCCGCGGTAAGGAGCGTGGCGGGTGCGACCAGCAATCCAATCCAGCGCGGCGAAGCGAGGACCGACTGCCAATCACCGCGCTCCATCACCCGGCCCACGACCCATCCACCGATGAGGATGAACGGGAGGGTGATGTGAACGGTGAGCCATGGCATCTTTTCCCCGGCGACGGTGAACGCCGCGAACGAGGTCACGCACCAGTACCCGGTCATCCAAAGCACGGGGGATTCGAGCAGGGATTTTATAACCGGGCCGGGCGCGGGCTTCTCCCCTTCCGCCGGAACGGATGTATCCTCGCCCGGCGCGGATTTTCGGCGCAGCCAGAGCGCAACGCCCGGCGCGGAAACCGCCAGCAGCGCCGGCAGATATTCGTATATCGGAACCTGGAGCAGCAGATAGTAATACCACGGCTGGGCGCCGCGCTGGACTTCCTGCTGGGCCATCCAGTAATTGACCGCCGCGACCAACCCCATCACCACCCCGGCGAAATTCGTAAAGCACACCGAGAACAACAGAATATATATGCCGAAGAATATCCCCGCGTATACCGTCCAAAGCTTCTTATTCCATAACAGCCCGACAATCACCGCCGGTGCCGCCACAGCAAACAGACAACCCGCCGCCGCAAGGATGTAATTTACATTCTTGATCTTTTCATACGGATCCCCGTCAAAGGGGTTGAGGTTGAACAGCGCCATCGGCAACGCGGCCAACTGCGGGAGCAGGGTTGTCGCGAGGACCACAATCAAATCCACCGCCGGGAACTTCTCCCGGAGATATTCCAGCCCGAATTCCTTGATGAGTGCTCCGACTCCGGCGGCCAATGCCGCGACCGCCAGCGCCACGAGGACCAGTCCCATAATCACCAGCGGATGGCTGATCCAGATCGCGGTATGGGTCATCGCCTCCGAATCGGTGGCGGCCCCCGAGGCGATCGCGGCTTCGACCAGGTTGGCCCGGCCGAGGACGACGAGGCCAAGCCCAATCACCGCCAGCAGGAACGCCGCGATTGTGAAGAAGCGGTAACGCGCCCGGCGGCCGGTGTTTTCCCATTTGTGAATAAACAGCTGCACTTGGACCAGGCCAAACAGGAACAGGATCACCAGTCCGACATAGATGTAGGCGGTTTCTTTGGTGGCGTAATGCAGCGCGGTGGCGGCCGCGAGCAGGTAAAGCCAGCGGGGCGACCGGGTCTCCAGGTAGCGCCCGACGGCCAGAAACATGAGCAGGCCCCACACCACGACGAACGATTCGTTCCGAACATAACGGGAGTAATACAGCATATACGGGGAGATGAGCATCAGGACGCCGGCGACCAGCGCCCCGGTGCGTCCCAGCCAGCGCCGGAAATAATAGAGCAGCGCCACCGCCGCCACGCCGAACAGCGCGGCGGGCACGCGCGAAACAAAATCGCCGGCGCCGAAGAGAAAATAGAAAAACGCCACGACGATGATCTGGAACGGGCCGTGGGTCATCGGGTTCGGGGTATACCCCGCTCCGCGGTACAGGGCCCAGGCCATTTGCACATGCTGGCCTTCGTCGTGGCTGATCACCCGCGGCTCGAGCATCGCGAACCGGGATAAAACGGCCGCGGTGATCAACGCGATCCACAACAGCTGTTCCCAGCGGATGGCATGGCGGCCCATCACCGGCTTATCGAACCAGGATGCGGAGGCGGGGGTTGATTCCATGGTTTATCCTCTGCGGATTTTTCGTTTCGCGGAGCGGAATCCTCTTTTCCCGCCGGGTGCGGTTTTATTCGGCGCGTCTTTTTTCTGCTGGTAGGAGTGCGCCGGATGGGATTCGGTTTCTTTGGGGGTGCGCCCGCGGCGGCGGAACGCGGGCTTCGCGCCGGGCGTGTTTGTTTTCGGGGCGCCTTTTTTCTGATGGCCGGGGGGCGCCGGATGGGGTTCTGTCTCTCCGGGAGCACGGTCGCGGTAGCGGAACCCGGGTTTCCCGCCGGGCGCGTTTTTTTTCGAGGCGTTTTTTT
>CAZYSF010000448.1:0-3726 GCA_964649635.1 uncultured Anaerolineales bacterium
GCAGGCGCCAGAATGTCTTTTTTGTTTCCCCATTTTGTCAATCAGATTATATCCGCCTAACCCGACCCGTCGGGCTGAAGCCCTGCCTTATTTCATGTACGCCCGCAGGGCTTTCACGCCGTAAGCGAGGAGTTTCAACCCCAAGGAAACCCCGATGCGAATCATCCCCCGCCCGTCGGGCTGAAGCCCTGCTTTAAATCATGGAAGCCCGAAGGGCTTTCATGCACTCAGCGAGGGGTTTCAGCCCCGAAGCGGGCTTCCATGCCGACCCGACCGCATTCATCGTGGCGATCCATTTGCCAAATTGGCCCGATAGGCATAAGCCATCTTAAACCGGTCGGTGCAAATCCTCGGGATCCGCAGGCGGGTGGTTTGTTCGAGTTCTTTCTCGTCATTCACGTCCCAGGCATGCACTTCCATCCCCGCCTGCCGCAGACCGGTCACAACCGGTTCCAAAAGTTGCGTCGTATGCAGATGCACGGCCCGGGCGCCGGCCAGCCGGCCGTGATGAACCGCCTGGTAGGCCACAACATCCGGCTGCTCCCAGGCTTCCGATTTGTCCAGCAGCAGGTCCACTGCCAGCCCAGGGCAAACGGCTTTAACGGCCTGCAACAAGGCGGGCTCGAAGGAGGTGACCTCCACCGCAGGCCAGATAGGCTTGTATTGATTCAGGATCTTCCCGATGATTTCCGGCGCTTCCGGTTCGGGTCCTTTAATCTCGATTTCCAACCCGATCTTTCCGCCGAACAGGTCCAATATTTCCGCCAGCTTCGAAATCCTGCCCGCGGGCGCGGCCGGTTTTTGAGGGCAGATCACCTCCACGCCGCGCAATTGCTCAAGGGAATAATCGAAAATGGCCCCTATGGAGTTGGTGACCACTTGCAGGTAGTAATAATGATAGACAACCGGAATACGGTCGGCCGTCAAGCGGATATCCATCTCGACCGCATCCGCGCCCCATTCGAGCGCCCGCTGAAAAGCGGCGATCGTATTTTCGGGGGCCTCGGAATGAATGCCCCGGTGAGCCACAATTTCAAAATGAGTCATATCTCGCATCACCTGGCCGGGTTGTCTGCACTGACAACGATTTTACACGAAAGCTTGCTGTTTTTTCCCGATCGCCACGCCGCGCAAATCCTCGATCAACAAAACCGGAATCACCAATTTGCCCAACTCACAAGCTCCCAGCACCTGACCCCGCGGAGCATTACCACTCGGTTTTGCCTTTTGAGCGGTGATGTTTACGGAGCGCAGGGAGCGCAGCGGCGAAAGGGCCGGGGATGAAGAGAGGACGGGGCTTCAGCCCGGCGGCCGCTATTTCGAGAGCTTCCCGTATGCGAACCCCAGACCCGCCCCCAGTAAAAGCGTCATGACGGCGATTGGAATCAACACCATCGGGTCAGCCCATCCGATGATGAACGCGCTCGGCAGCAGGCAGATGAAGGGAATGACGATCCCCTTTGCGACCGGATGCAACCGAAGGTTGGAGGTCGCCAGCACAAATCCGGAGACGATCCAGAGAAAAAAAGCCGAAAGGTTGGCATCCCAGGTCAACCCCTGGAGCAGCATGGGAATTACATCGAGCACGCCCGCGACAGCTCCAAGCAGCAAACCAATGACCATGTTGTTTTTCATTTTTTCTTCCTCCCATTTCGATTGGCGGCGGAGTTTCCCGTTCCCCTACCCCGGCTGCTGATACCAGTACGCCACCGAGGAGAAGTTGGCCGGCACTTCGTCGAACTCGCCGTGATGGACGGTGACGCGGATTGATTTTTTAAATGGGATGCCCTCGGGGTGGAAGCGGTACTGGCTGAGCCGCTGGCGCTTCAGCCCCGCCAGGAGCGTCATGCCCACGATCCCGAACCGGCTGAGGCTCTTGACCGTCAGGCCGTGATAGGGGGCGCAGAACTCGGTCCGGCTGCGGCGGCTGGTCTTCATGTAATACCACGCGCCATGGTAATAATCCTCCAGCCCGGTGTACTCCAGGCTTTGCTCGGCCTCGCCATCCACCCAGATTTTGGTGTTGCCTTCCAGGAAGTAGAAGCCCGCCTTTTTATCCGCGCCCTCCGTGTTGAGCACCACGCCCGCATAGTGGCCCGGGCGCTCCGACTCCCCCATCGCGGCCGAATCCAGGATCAGGTATGGCTCGCCTTTCCGGGTGGGAGTCTCTTCCCGGTAGGCGGCGTGGAAATAGGCCTGGTGCTCGAGCGGTTCGGGGTTTGGATACTGCAGATACGTCACCGCGCCGTAGAACGCGGGCACCCACAGCTTCTCGTTTTTGTTCACCATCACCACCCGCGCCTTCTTGCGGAACGGCATGTGGAACTGGCAGACGTATCCGCCGGCGGTCATCATCAGGTAACGCGAGATGTAGTGGCGGTACTCGCCGTATCCCACCCCGAAGAAATCGCCCATCGGGGCGTTCACCGCGGGCCTGACGGAATCGTCGAAATAGATCTGCACCCACACATTCTTGAGCAGGTCCGGGAACCGGTCGAACGGGGCGATGTGCCGGATCGAATCCAGATTGCGCAGGATGGCCGGCAGGGTGATTTTCTCTTTGTACACGTCGAAATCCACGGTCGGCGCGGCGGTGCACCAGAAGTTGACGATCTTGCCCGGGCCTTCCATCTCGGCGAACGCCCAGCTCCCGTTCGGCGGGATGGGGACGCTGTCCCGGTGCTTGGCGCCGGCGAACTCCTTCCAGGTGGGGACGAGCGACCCGATCAGGCGGTCGTGCCCGTGGGTGGTCACCTGCCCCACCCGGTAATCCTTCAGGTACGGCAGGCCGTGCAGGTCGTCGTCGGTGTGCCATTTTTCGCTTCTTTCGGGGGACATGGACAATCTCCTTTGTACACGGATGACACCGAAAATAACCGACTACACCGAAGCATTTGGTTAACCCCTATCCTTACGGAGTTCCGTATGCCTTGCTCCCATTATATTCAATCTCGGTTCCGCACATCCGGCGGTATTATCAACCTGAGGGTGTAGGTTGGGTTGACGCTCTGATTAAAGCATTCCCAATGTAGTTTTTTCCGAGCGTCAACCCACGTCTCCGTCGGGCTGAAGCCCTGAAGAGACCATCGACGATCGACCATGCCTGCCCTCGAGTGTTTTTATCGGGGGGACGATCGCCGATAATTGTCTTTGTTTGGTTTCGCGTCTATTGAATAGCGTTGATTGGTGTAATGGGTTATATGTTCAATAGGCGAAATCATCATCCCTTACAACCATCAGCCGGTTTTTCGATGGTCGAGGGTCAATTGTCGATGGTCGGTTTTCCCCCGTCGGGCTAAAGCCCTGCCGTATATCATGTAAGCCCGAAGGGCTTGAATGTAGTCAGCGAGGGGTTTCAACCCCGAAGCGCTCAACCCCGAAGCGTTCCCCTCCGTACTTCCGGATATTCGAAGTTCTTTGGCTGCGAAGTGGGAGCCGGCCGCTTGCACGGGCTGGACGCTTCAGAGGCAATCTAATAATTCGTCCACATCAGAAAATTCCCAAGACAAGCCTCGGATGCGCCGCATTCAAAAATAAGCGACGGCGGTGAAACCTCAAAGAACCAGGAATAGAGTTTGCCGCCCTCGGCCATAAAGTACAATCCTTTTTCATCGGGCGTCCACAGATAGCCGTATTTCTTCTCCGCATTGACCCAGCTGTGAACCAACGCCGCTTCCCGGGAATAAACATCGAGGCCTTGGGCATGATCCACGACAAACCAATTCC
>CAZYSF010000449.1:0-7454 GCA_964649635.1 uncultured Anaerolineales bacterium
TCGTGCGCGAACACGTCCAGCGCCGCCCCGGCGATCTTCCCGGATTGCAGCGCCTTCGCGAGCGCGGCCTCGTCGACGATATCCCCGCGCGAGAGAGCCACCAGGCAGGCGCCTTCGCGCATCGCGCCGATCATGCCGGCGTCGAACAATTGACGCGAGGACTCCGTCAGCGGCGCGCAGACCACCACGAAATCGCACTCGGCCAGCATGCGCCGGGTCGTCTGCGGCGGGTAGATGCGCGCCGGGATCCTGCCTTCCGGATCCCCTATGCCCTCGGCCGCGTATCCGCCGTCTTCGGGCGACATGACATCGCGCTTGACCGCGAGGACCCGAGCGCCGAACGCCTGGCAAAGTCTGGCCGTCTCGCGGCCCACGCTTCCGTAGCCGACCACCCCGACGGTGGATCCGCGCAGTTCGCGCGGCGCGAACCGTTCCCATTTTTCGCGCGGCCATTCGCGCGCACCCTGGGCGCGGACCAGATCCGGCAGGCGGTGCCCGAGCGCCAGCAGCATCATCACCACGTATTCCGCCATCTGGGGCGCGGCCGCGCCGGAAAGCGACGTGAACTGCACCCCCCGCGCGAGGATCGGCGCGTCCGCGAATTGATCCAGGCCGGCCATGTGGAACTGGATCCACTTCAGGTTCGGAGCCTGGTCGGGCGGCGGAACAATCCGCAGGGTGTAGAGCACGTCCGCGCGGGCCAGGAGCTGCGGCGGAACCTCCTCGAGCTTGTTCGCCGGATGAACATGCACCTCAACCCGCGGGGAGATCGACTCCAACCGCGCGATGATCTCCGCAGAAAGGGGTTCGGTGATCAGGATAAAAATGGAGTCTTCCATACCGGGTTTTTCCTGTTCCAGAATAGCTCGCGGGACAATCGTATCAAGTTCTCCCTTCCCCTGCAATCGCTTGGCATATGGCGATGATCGTCATGCCGGCGCGCTCCAAGCCGGCATCCAGGAATTATTGACGGCTGGATCCCGGCTAAAAGCACCCCCGCTTCGCAATCATCCCGGTTCATGAACCAAATGCGAGCCGGGATGCTCCGCGGGGGCAGGCGCCGGGATGACGAGCGGGAGCACGCCGGGTTGACAAACGGGAGCACGCCGGGATGACAAACGGGAGCACGCCGGGATGACGATTGGGGACAGGCGTGGATTACTTTTAATCCAGTAAAACCGTGAACACGCTTGCCGCCAGGAGCAGGAGCCCGATCGGGAGCAGCAGCTGGCGGATGACGTCCCCTTCCTTTAAATCGGATGCAAACGCCACCGATCCCAGGCCGACTTTCGCCGGGGAGAGCACCGATCCCACCGCTCCGCCGCCGGTCTGACCGGCCAGCAGAATATCCTCCCGCACCCCGAGCGCGCGCGCCATGGATTGCTGGAGCGGCGCGAACATCAGGTTGGAGTTAGTATTGCTTCCGGTCAGGAAGGCCCCGACCGCGCCCAGCCAGGGGGCGATCACCGGGAAGGCCCCGCCCACCGTCGCCGTCAATCCTTCCGCCAATTGTTCGGTCATCCCGGAATAAGACAGGATGGTCGATACGCCGACCATCAGCAGGATCCCGGCCGATACCGGGATAGCCCGCCGCGCCGTCCCGCGCAGGATCAGCCCGGCCGGTTTTGACGGGTACCAATCCAGCTTCCGGAAAATAATAAAAACCGCAACCGCGGCGTAAGCCAGGAGGGCGCCGGGGTGCCCGAACGGCGCGATCCGGGCGGCTTCCCCGCCCGGTGTGGCAAATCCGAGTGCGGTCGCGGCTTCCGGAAGCACGGGATTCCAAACAACCGAATGCAGTGCGCCGCGCAACGGGCCGATCCATTGCGCGCAAAGGATTATAGCGATCAGGACAAGGTACGCCGAGAGCCCGAGGATGAACTTTCGCTCCGGTCGGTAGGTAAGCGCCGGGTCACGCCCCCGCAGGATACGCGCGGCGATGAAGATCACCAGCAGACCCGCCAGGCCGCCCCCCAACGAACCGATCTGCCAGAAGCCGGAGATGGCGAGGAAAAACTGGGTTCCCGCCATCGCCGCCCCAACGGCAAGCAAAATCGGTAACAGCCGCCGGAACTCGCCTTTTTCCGATGCCGGCAGGGCGACCAATACCCCGGATAGCAAACATAGAATCCCGAGCAGCAGCGCCGAGGGCCCGGCGAGGGCATCCGCCCCCAGCCCGCTGGCCGCCATCAATGCCTGGAAGGACGTTCCCAGCGAACCGAAGGTCACCGCCCAGGAATGCCCGATAAACGGGAGACTCAGGGCCTGCAACGGTGTAAACCCGGCCGTGATCAGGAGCGGGGCTGTGATCACGACCGGGACTCCAAATCCGCCCGCCCCCTGGAGGAAAGAAGCGAAAGCCCAGGCCAGGGTCAGCGCGCGAAGGCCTTTCCACGGAACCGCCCGGCTCAATCCGTCGCCGACGGCCTGGATGACCCCGGCCTCCTCGCACACGACGTAGAAAAGGAGCGCGCCCCACACGATCGGCAGGACATCCAGAGCGAGGATCAGCGCCTTGGCCTGCGAGACGGCCAGCACGGCCGGGCCGGCCCCGTACGCAAGGATCGCGACCGCCGCCGTCCACAACCAGGCGGCGAAGCCCGTGCGGATCAAGCTCAACCGCATCCCGGCGATCAGGAAAAGGATGACCAGCAGGGGCGAGGCGGCCAGCAAAACCGAGACGGGATTTACCATCCCGGCTCTGGAATCTGTGAATTGGTTGTGCCTCCCGTTAATCGGGGATTAAAATGGATGAAATCGCAGGCGGCGTAGGGCATTCGTAGGTTTTCCGTGGGACTTTAATCATGATAAATTAAGCCGAATATGTTAATCTTGAAAACAGAAGGGCAATTCTCTCTTCTTCTCCTCCTTTTCGAGAGCCGGGGTCGGCGTCCCCGGCTCTTGTGATTCTAGTACAGGATGGCGGGGCGTCACGCCCGGGCCGATTGCCGGCGCTGCACCCACTTATAGACCTCATTCGCCACCGAATCGGCAAACGACAACGGGAGCAGGATCAGCCAATCCTGCCAGTCCAATGCCACCGTACTGAAGATCGGCTCGAAAACCGGGATATAGATGATCGCCAGAAGCAGCAGGAGCGAGCTCCCGGTCGCCAGGAGCATCCATTTATTGGTGGCAAGCCCGATCTTAAACACGGAGAGCCGTTCCGACCGGATGGTAAAGGCGCGCAGAAGCTCGGAGACGACCAGGGTCGCAAAGGCCACGGTTTGGGCAGCGGCCAGGTTGCCGGGATACTTGTTCATGGCAAGGAGGAACGATCCCAAAACGGCGGCGGTCATCACCGAGGATTGGACCACGATCCCGACCAGCATGGAACGGTTGATGACCGGTTCCTTGGCCGGACGCGGCGGGCGGTCCATGACATCCGGCTCGCCTTTTTCCATCCCCAGCGCCAGGGCCGGCGCGCCGTCGGTGACAAGATTCAACATCAGAAGCTGGATCGGGCGAAGCGGAAGCGGCAGTCCGCTGAGCATCGAAAGCAGGACGATCAGGACCTCCCCGATATTCGCGCCGATCAGGTAATACACGAATTTCCGGATATTCGAATAAATAATCCGGCCTTCTTCGATGGCCGAAACGATGCTGACGTAGTTATCGTCGGTCAGGACGATATCCGCCGTTTCCTTGGAGACATCGGTCCCGGTGATCCCCATCGCAATGCCGATGTTGGCGCGCTTGAGCGCCGGCGCGTCGTTGACCCCGTCGCCGGTCATGGCGACCACGTGGCCGCGGGAGCGCAGTGCCTCGACGATCTTCACCTTGTGCTGGGGTGAAACGCGGGCGTACACACCGACCTGGTCCGACCGCGCCGCGATATCCGCCTCCGTCATCTTGTCCAGATCCGCGCCCGAAAGCACCTCCTGCCCCTCGCCGAGCAGGTCGATCTGCTCGCCGATGGCCCGGGCGGTGTCCGGGTAATCTCCGGTGACCATCACCGTCCGCAGGCCGGCTTGGCGCGCGGTCCGGATCGCCGCGGCGACTTCCGGTCGCGGCGGATCGATCATCCCGAGCATTCCCACAAAAACCATTTCCTTTTCAATGCCGGCCATATCGGTCGCGTCGGGTTTTTCAGGGAAGGACCGGTAGGCAACGCCCAGGAGGCGCAGCGCCTGCCGCGCCAGCCCATCGTTGGCGTCCAGAACCGCCTTCCGCCGTTCGGGCGTGAGCGGCTCCTCGCTTCCATTTACACGAATCCGGGTGCACAGATCCAGCACAATGTCAGGCGCGCCTTTCATGCAAGCCACCCAGCCGGCGGAATCGGATTTGCGCGTGGTGGGAACGGGGTGGATGGTGGTCATGCGTTTGCGCGCGGAGTCGAAAGGAATTTCCCCCACGCGGGGCATCTCCCGTTCCAGCTCTTCGCGCCGGATGCCGGCTTTGGCGGCCGCGGCGATCAAAGCGGATTCGGTCGGGTCGCCGATCAGGCGCCAGGTCTTTGCGCCGTCCACCTCGCCGCTCTCCTCCAGCCGGGCGTCGTTGCACAGGGCGGCGCCGCGCAGGAGCAGATACGTATCCGGCTCTTTGGCCGCCTGGAATGCCCCCCCGTCCCGGCGAAAGTCTCCATGCGCGAGGTCCTTGGAGCTCTCCACGGTGAACAGCCCGCCGCTAATCCAGCCGTGAGTCACGGTCATCTCGTTCTGGGTCAGCGTGCCGGTTTTATCGGAGCAGATCACCGTCGCGCTCCCGAGGGTTTCCACCGCGGCGAGCTTGCGGATCAGCGCGTGCCGTTTGACCATGCGCTGCATCCCGAGCGCCAGGCAGATCGTCACCACCGCGGGCAGCCCTTCCGGCACGGCGGCGATCGCAAGGCTCACCGCGGTCATGAACAGCTCGACGATTTCCGACTGATGGGAGGACAAATACGCGCCGAAACCCTCGACGAAAATCATCCCCGGTGAAGTGTCGCGCACGATCCCGAACAGGAAGATCGCGCCGCAGATGCCCAGCGCCGCGATACCCAGCGTGCGTCCCAATTCATCCAGCCGCTGCTGCAGCGGGGTGGGTTCCTCTTCGTAGGTCTGCAGCATCTGGGCGATCATGCCGATCTGGGTGTGCATGCCCGTCGCCACGACCAGCCCCCGGCCGCGCCCGTAGGTGATCATCGAACTCATGAAAGCCGAATTGGCGCGGTCCCCGATGGGAATATCCTTGTCCAGGACAACGTCCGAATCCTTTTGGACCGGGTTGGATTCCCCGGTCAGCGCGGATTCGTCGATCTTCAGGTTGATGCTCTCCACCAGCCGCAGGTCGCCGGGGACATAATTCCCCGCCTCGAGCAGGACGACGTCGCCGGGCACGAGTTCCCGGGAGGGGATGAGTTGCTGGGTCCCGTCCCGGACCACCATCGCGTTGGGAGCCGCCATCTTGCGCAGCGCGGCCAGTGCCTTCTCCGCCCGCGATTCCTGGACCACGCCCAGGACGGCGTTCAGGACAACGATCGCTATAATCGCGGCCGCATCGATGTATTCGCCAAGGAGCAACGAAACCGCCGCCGCGACGATCAGCAGGATGATAAGAAAGTTGTTGAACTGGGCCAGGAGAAGCTTGAGGAAGCCGGGCCGCGGCTTCTCTTTCAATTCGTTCGGGCCGACGGTGACAAGGCGTTCCCGGACCTGGTCGGAGGTGAGCCCATTGTGAATATGCGTATCGAGCTGGGTGGCCAGGTCCGTGACGCTGTGGATGTGGATATCCGGGGTGGTATTTTTGTTGTTATCGGTCAAGGGTCGGGATACCGCCTTTCTCGAATATGATCCCGGAAAACGCTCCCAGGGGTACCCGCCGGGAGGATGGCTTTTCCGCGGGTCTCATTACCTTATCTTATACGCAGCGATTGTATCATTGGATGCGCCGGGATTTTCGACATTCGGCCGCTTTTCACCTTTACCCCTGCATAGTAGTAAAGGCTTTACCGGTGAAAAATTAATCCAAAATTAAAAATAATCTCCAGGCAAGATAACGGCGCTTGCGCTCGCGGTATTACCGCCCCCCGCGGATGTTCTTGCTATAATCCAGCCCATGGCCTCCTCCCCTCCCGCCGCAAACCGCTCCCTCACCCGCTCCGCGTTTGTCGTCATGATCGGGCTCGTGCTTTCCAGCCTGGTCGGATTATTGCGCTACGTCCTGGTTACCCGGTTTTTCGGGACCGGCACCGACTACGATGCGTTCAATACCGCCAACCGCCTGCCGGAGTTTTTATTCAACCTGATGGCCGGCGGCGCGCTCGCTTCGGCCTTCATCCCGACCTATACCGCGTTCCTGGTCGCGGAAAAAAAGAAGGAAGCCGACCGCCTGGCTTCAGCCGTCGGGAGCTGGGTTTTCATCCTGCTCGCGGCGGGCGCCGGCCTGTGCGCGCTGCTGGCGGACCCGCTCGTGCGCTATGTGCTCGCCCCCGGATACACCGATCCGCAGCATATTCAACTGACCGTATCGCTCCTGCGCATTCTGTTGCTGTGCCCGGCGATCTTCGGGGTCAGCGGCCTGATCATGGGGATTCTCAACGCCCACCATCGGTTCTTCTTCTCGGCGATCGCGCCGATGTTCTACGCGCTGGGCTGGATCGCGGGCGTCGTGTGGCTCGCTCCCTCCATGGGAATTTTCGGCCTGGCGTGGGGGGTGGTGGCCGGCGCGTTGATGCATTTTGCGGTCCAGCTGCCCTCTTTGTTCGCGCTCCGCCCCGCCCTGCGCTTTTTACTGGATGCCGCGAATCCCGCGGTGCGCAACGTCGTGCGCCTGATGGCTCCGCGGGTGATCGGGCAGTCCGCGGTCCAGTTGAACTTCCTGGTGAACACCATCCTTGCCTCCGGGCAGCCGACCGGGAGCCAATCCGCCATCCTGCTGGCGTTCACCCTCATGCTCATGCCGGAGATTGCGGTGGCGCAGGCCGCGGGGACGGCGGCCTTCCCGACTCTCTCCGCGCAGATCAGCCGCGGACAGCTGGATCAGATGCGCGCAACCCTGGCGTCCGTCATGCGCGGGATTTTCTTCCTGGCCTTGCCTTCCGCGGTCGGGCTGATCCTCCTGGGGCGGCCGATCGTGCGGATGATTTTCGAACGCGGCGCCTTCGACGCGCATTCCACCGATATGGTCGTGTGGGCTCTGGGATTTTACGCCCTCGGGCTGGTCGCCCATTCCCTCCTGGAAGTCCTGGCGCGCGCCTTTTTCGCGATGCAGGACACGGTTACCCCCGTCTCGGTCAGCGTCGGCGGGATGCTGCTGAACGTCGGCCTGAGCCTGGCGCTGATCCCGGTTTTCAACGGATTGGGGTGGATGCCGCACGGCGCGCTGGCGCTTGCCAACTCGCTCGCCACGACCGTCGAGATGGCCGTGTTGATTTATTTTCTGCGGCGCAAGATCCAATGGGGTTTGGACCGCGCCGGCGGACTGAGCCTGGGCCGCACGGTGCTTGCATCCGCGGCGATGGCCGCGGCGTTGTG
>CAZYSF010000450.1:0-6216 GCA_964649635.1 uncultured Anaerolineales bacterium
CCTTTCGACACCCTAAGGGTGGGGGACTCCCCTACCCATACCGGATCCGCGGATCAAGAAACGCGTACAGCAGATCCGCCGCCAGGTGCGCGGCCAGGACCAGGAGCCCGGTGAACGCCATCGCGCCCACTGCCAGCGGCACATCCGAAAGCGTCACCGCTTCCATCAGCGAGTAGCCCATGCCCTCCCAGGAAAAAATCGATTCGGTGATTACCCCGCCCCCGACGGCAAACGCCAGCGAAAACACCAGCGTGGTGACGACCGGGAGGAGCGCGCCGCGGGCGATGTGCCGGTCGCGGACCTGCGCCTCCGAAAGACCCTTGGCCCGCGCGGTGAGGACGTAATCCTCGCGCATCGTCTCAAGCATGCTCGAGCGGGTGAGCAGCATCGTGCCGCCGAAGGAGATCAGGGTGAGGGTCAGCACGGGCAGCGCCATATGATACAGAATATCGAGGACGTAGACCGCCTGGCGGGTGAGGATCCAATATCCGCTGAATACAAGCAGCCCCGCGGCGAAGGATGCCATGCGGACGATTTGTTTTCGCGCCGGCGGAAGCGGATCGGTCCGGCGGAAAATCCCAAAAGCCAGGATCGCGAAAACCAATCCGCCGAGCAGCATCTGCCGGAAGACGGCGTTGGCATCCGGCGCGCCTACCCCCCACATTTCGTAGGTGATGAATTTTCCGACCGGGAACAGGCGCAGGGCGTATGCGAAAATCCACAGCAGCCACAGCGCGAACCACGGCGTGAATACCGTATACAGCGTGATCCCGCCCACGGTGGCGGCGGTTTCGAGCGCGGTTCCCCTGCGCATGGCGAGGATTTTTCCGGCGAAGAAGCCGAGGGAAAAGGAAAGCAGGGTCGCGGCGAGGAACAGCGCAAGGGTCCGCGGCGCGCGCTCGGCCAGGATCTCCATCACCGGGCGCGGGTACTGGCTGAGGGAGATCCCGAGATCGCCGCGCAGGAATCCTCCGATCCACTGGAGGAAGCGCTCGACGGGCGTCCCCTGCTGGCCGAGCTGCGCGCCGAGCGCATTCAGCTGCGCCGCGGTCAGCCGGCTTTCGCCGAACAGCGCGCCCAGGAAATTTCCGGGGAGGGCTTCGAGCAGAAAGAATACCAGGACCAGGAAAAGGAAATACGTGAGGACGATCTGCCCGAGCCGCAGGACGACGTAGCGCCGCATGACCGTCTCGCTTTTCCACCCGCGCGGATCCGGGATCCTTCCCCGCCGGACCGCGGCCCGGGGTTACTGTATCGCGACCACCGAGGGCAGGCCGTAAAGATATTGCAGGCCGCCGAACGTCTGGGTGTACGGGAAGACCAGCCGCTTGTTATAGACTTCGTAGATGCCCGTATCGAAAAGCGGAATCCATGGGACGGCGGTGGCGATGAGCACCTGGATCTGGTCGGCGACCGGTTTGCACGCCTCGTATGTTTCGCACGTCAGCAATTGGTCCGAAAGCTGGTCGAACGCGCGGTTCGAATACCCGCCGGCGTTCCGCCCGCCTTTGACCGCTTCCGAGCTGCGCCAGAAATCGCCCAGGTAGGAGGGGAAGAGCCCGGCCTGGTTGCCGAGGATGAACATGTCGAAATCCTGTTCCTGGATCGTGCGCGCGATCAGGGCGTTGAACCCGAGCTGCTTCACGCGCACGGGGATGCCGACTTCGTTCAGCCACTGCGCGGTCCAGATGGCGAAGGTGGCCCGCAGCGGGTCGTATCCATAGGAAAGCGAGAGCAGTTCGAGCGCGGGCATCTCCTCGCCGTCCGGCAGGAGGAGGGTCCCCGTCGCGGCGGCGACTCCGTTTTCGCTATCCCAAACCGGGATGGTGTCGTCGGACCACGAGTAACCAGCCGCGACCAGGATCTCGACCGCCTTGGTGACGCGTTCTTCGCGGCTCATCGGAGTCCCGTCGGCAAGGTACCCCCAGCGCGGGAGATCGGGCTTGTACCAGGCCGTATTCGCCTCGGGGACGAAGGAGTGCAGCGGAAAAGCCGCGCCCTGTAAAATCGAGTCGGTGAGGAACTCCCGGTCCAGGAGCGTGGCGGCGGCCTGCCGGAAGGCGGCGTCTTTCATCGGGTCGCGGCGGGTGTTGAAGGCGAGAAAACGGAACGCGACGGATTCATTTTTCACCACCGCCAGGTTCGGGTCGCGCTCGACCGATTCCGCGAGGCCGCCCGGCAGCCCCTGCGGGTTGAGGAGGATGTCGATCTCGCCGCTTTGCAACGCGAGGACGGCGGCGTTCAGGTCGCTGTAGACCGAGTAGACCGTTTTGGAAACGAACGGTCCGCTTTTATATTCGAAGGTTTTTTCCCCTTCCGGGGTGCCGTAGGCGGCGAACGAATAACCCTTGGGCTTCGCCTCCTGATACGCGCCGTTTTCAAACCCGGTGAAGGTAACGCCGGAGAAGAAATAATTCTTGTTCGCCGTGAGTTCGATGAAGCTGCCCGGTTCCTCCTTCGAGAACACGAAGGCTCCGGCCACCGGCTCGTTCTTGTCGGCGAGGGCGTAAAGTTTTTCGGCCGCCTCGGCTTGGCGGGCCTGGTAAGCCTCCCAGATCGCGTCATCCGAGCCGGCCGCCGGCCGCTCCAAACCGGTTATGCCCTCCAGCGCCGCTTCCACCAGCGGCTGCCAGTAATGTTCGGCCGCGATCGATGCCAGCAGCGTTCCCCATTCGTGGCGGGCCAGCCCCGGCTTGGAAGCATAAACAAACTTGACGGTCAGATCATCCACCGCTTCAACCGCGTGGAGATAATCCGCATCCGCCCAGGCGCTCCAGTTTCCCCCGGCCAGGCCGAAGCGCAGGGCTGTGTTGAGCGTAAAAGCCACGTCGCGGGCGGTGAGCGGCTTGCCGTCGGACCAGCGCACCCCTTCGCGCAGCTTGATCGTGCTGATCCAGGTATCGTCTTCCGGAATAAGGGGGGACGCGAAGCCGGCGGCGAGTTGCGGAATTATCTGAAAGCGCTGATCGCTGACGCCATACAGCGAAAGCCGCATCGGGCTTTGCACGGCCAGATCCCAGTAGTTGGCGATGGCGTTGATTCCCCAGAAGTTGCCCGCCGTGGGCTGGGCCAGAATCCCGATGCGATAGACGTTTTTATCCTGAATCCCGCCGCATCCGGCGAGCGTTGTCAGAATCGCGACGGTCAGTCCGATCTTGGTCAGCATCCTGCGCGTCATGGGCGTTTTCTCCTAGGGGTGAACGGGGATCCGGGCTGTGAACACCTGGGATCGGGGAGGGGCGGCGGACGGATCGCACTTCGCAAATCCATTTGGGATGGCGGCGAGCCGCCCTGACTCCCGATTTAATCCCGGGAATTTCTTCCGCAGGGGATTGCTCCTACTATATACGAAGAGGAAAAGGGGCGCAAGACGAGAAAGGATGCCGCGGGGGAATAGGGGGGGCCGTCATTGCGAGGAGCGAAGCGACGAAGCAATCCCACGCTTATAAAAAGGGGGAGATTGCTTCGTCGCATGGGCGGCTAAAGATCTCGCCGTCCACGCTCCTCGCAATGACATATCCGCGCGGCGGATTACGGCGCCGCGATGTCGATCGATTCCAGATTCCACAGACCGGATGCGGCGGTCGGATCCATCAGCAGGCCCGTCAGATCGGTCCGCGCGATCGCAACCTTGACCGTCAGGTAAAGCGGGATCGAAGGCAGGTTCTCGGCGAAGATCCGCTGCGCGAGGTAATGATTCTGGATGTAAGCCGGGCTGCCCGGAAGGGCGCGGTGCGCCAGATCGCAGACCTTGTCGTATTCAGCGTTGGAAAATCCGGTCGGGTTCGTTCCCGCATAGCCGTTGTCGACGGTCGGGATTTCCGCGGTGGTGTACAGTTCGCAGGATGGCTCCACGCCCGCGATCCATCCGAATTCGGCCGTTTCGAACAGCCGGCCGAAAAGCATTCCATCGACGTTGGCCACAAACATGGAGTTGTCGCCGTAGGCGGCGACGTAACCGATCCCGCACTCCATCAGGCTCTGCCCGAGAATGCCCACGACCTTCTGGCGCAGTTCGGTATAGACCATCGCGGAATTGACGATCAGAAAAGTCCCATTCTTCACACCGGTCACGCCGGTGGCGGTGCGCGGCGTGGCTGGATTCGAATCCGAATCCAGCCAGCCGATCTGGTCGAGCAGGACGCCCGCGCGTTCCGGGTCGAACGAGTAGTGGGCGACGTCCGGATTGTACAGCGGATGCTGCGGGGGAACGTAGGTATCCGGGACGGTGGAGAGGCCCGAGAGCGCGTCGGCGACCACCTTCTCCCGGTCCAGGCACATCGCTACGGCCTGCCGCAGGCGGACATCCTGGTAATACACCGGGATTCCGGGAGAGGCGGGCTTGAGGTTGAAGTCCAGATGCTCCCAGGCGGTCCCGGTGGTGAAGGAAGCCTGGATGGCGTGTTGCTTCTGCAGGTCGAGGATCTCGGGGATCTGATCGTCCAGGCGGACGGTCTGATCCACCACGTCGCATTCGCCGGTGATCAGGGCCGAGACGCCCAGGCGGCCTTGGTCGGTGATGAAGCGGATGTGCAATTCATCGAAATACGGCAGGCCTTCACCCGCACGGAAATAATTCGGATTCTTGCGGAGGACGATCTCGATCGCCGAATTCCAGGCGACGATCTCGTACGGGCCCCAGCCGATCGGCGTGCGCGAGGACGATTCGGCTGTCAGGAGTTCCGCGGGAGTCATTTTTCCCCAGGTATGGCGGGGCAGCGGGGTCCAGAAGCGGCGCGAGTAGGCCGGATCGATGTTGCCCGGCAGCCCGGTCCAGCGCACGGTGCGGTCGTCCACTTTAACGTAGGATTGCGTGCCGAGGATCGCGCGTTTCATTCCGGGCGGGGCGGGGGTTTCAGCCGATGTGGATACCTCATAGGAATAAACCGAATCGTCCGCGGTCAGGGCTTCCCCGTCCGACCACAGCAGATCCGGCAGCATGCGGAAGGTCGCCTCGAGCTGGTCCATCATCACCGCGCCGCCGGCATACGTGGCGACGCAGGAGGGGTCGGCGCATCCGGAGGGACGGTACTTCACGCCGGGCACGAGCAGCGCGGCGGCGCCGAAGTCGTCGTAGATCTTATCGCCTTGGTTGACGGTGACGGCTTTAAGGGCCGCGCCGCCGTTTTCGATCGTGGGCAGGTCCTCGAGGATTACCGGCGTGTAGGTGTAGTTGGTCGCATCGATCGGTCCGTCATACACCGCTTCGAGGACGGTGCGGGTGGCCAACCCACCGCCGCCGTAGAGGTAAAGGCTCTTCGGTTCCTCGCCCATGCAGATGGTCAGGGTGCGCTCGGGCGGGACGGTGGCCGTCGGCGAAACGGCAGCGCTCGGCGTGGGCGGTTCGGACGTGATCGCCGAACTGCCCTGGCATCCGGCGAGGAACACGGCCGGAAGCAGGATGAACCAAAGGAGATTGGTGAAGCGTGCATTTTTTTTCATAGTGTGATTTTCCCCCGATCCGGATGGATGCGAGACTCTAGCATGAGCCGGGTGGTTGGGCAAGAGCCCGTCAGTCGCCGCCCGGTTTCCCCGATTCCTCCCGCCATTGGCGGACGCGTTTCTTTTCTTCATCGGTCAGATCCGCGCGGGAAAGCAGGTCCGGGCGGCGCAGGTAGGTTCGCCACAGCGCCTGTTCGCGGCGCCACTTGCGCACTTCGGCGTGATTCCCGGATAGCAGCACCTCCGGGATTCCCCAGCCGCGGAAATCGGGCGGGCGGGTGTAGTGCGGATATTCGAGTACGCCGCCTTCGTGACTGTCGTCGCGGGCGCCTTCCTCGTCGCCGAGCGCGCCGGGCAGCAGCCGCGCGACGGCCTCGACCACCACCATCGCCGCCAGCTCGCCTCCGGAAAGGACGTAATCCCCGATCGAGAGTTCCTCCGCCGCCAGGTGCTCGCGCACGCGCTCGTCGACGCCCTCGTAGCGGCCGCACAGCAGCGCGAAGCCCTTGCCTTCCGCCAGAGACCAGGCTTTCTCCTGCGTGAAGGGTTTGCCCTGCGGCGTGAGGAGGATGACCGGCACCGCGGGCGGCGCGCCGAGCGTGGATTCGACCGCGGCGAAGATCGGCTCCGGCTTCATCACCATCCCGCCCCCGCCGCCGTAAGGCGCGTCGTCGGTCACCTGGTGCTTGTCGGTGGCGAAATCGCGGATGTTGTGAAGGCGCACGGCGAGCAGGCCGCGCGCGATCGCCCGCCCGAGAATGCTCTCGCGCAGCG
>CAZYSF010000451.1:0-1617 GCA_964649635.1 uncultured Anaerolineales bacterium
CGACCCGGTTGCGGCCGGCTGCCATGGCGGCCAGGAGCGCCGCGCGGTGTGAAATGGATTTATCCCCGGGCAGACGGGCGGTCCCCCGCAGGGAGGCGGCCGGAAGCGAGCGCAGGCTCATTCGTCCGCCTTGGGCGAAGAGGGCTCCAGCAGCTCCTGCCGGGCCCGGCGGCCTTCGGCCAACAGAACCTTCAACCGCGCCTCATCGCCCTCGCGCACACGCTGTGCCAGGGCTTCCAGCCGGTGAATGTACTCTTCCAGCGCCTGCAGGACATGATCGCGATTGGTCAGGAGGATATCGGTCATCATCTCGAGGTTGGAAGCCGCCAGGCGCGAGGTATCGCGGAAACCCGGCCCGACCAGGGCGGAGGCCGAAGGCAGGCGCCGCGCGGTTTGGGCCAGCGCGACCGCGGCCAGATGCGGAAGATGGCTGGTCGAGGCGATGAGCGTATCGTGTTCGGCGGCGGTCAGTTCCAGAGGATATGCGCCGAGCACCTCCGCCAGTTCCCTTCCGAGCGCCAGGGCGCGCGGCGAACTGTGCGGAATGGGCGTCAGGACAAACGGCGCATGGCGGTACAGCGCCGCGTCCGCATTCCGGATCCCCTGCACTTCGCGGCCGCAAATCGGGTGGCCGCCGACCGGGTCGTATCCCTGCCCCAGGGCTTCCATCGCCTGCACGATGTCGCTCTTGGTCGATCCGATATCGATCACGACCCGGGTAGCGCCCTTCGGCGGACGGATTTCCGCCAGCTCCTTCAGGACCGCCAGTATCGTCCGGACCGGCGCGGCGAGGATGATCAGATCGCATTTTTGCACCAGGTCCGGAAGATGAAGGGCCAGTTCGTCGACGGCGTTCCGTTCGAGCGCCGCCGCATCCGCGCCGGGATCGGAATCCAATCCGATCCGGCGGCGGCATTTCCCGGCCAGGCCGAGCGCAATCGATCCGCCCATCAACCCCAGGCCGACGATGCCAACGGAGAGACTTGCAAGTTCGTGCGTCTGATCCGATGTCAAAGAAATGATCCCTTCCAAATTACATTCTGCGGTTTGGGTGGATTCTACCGCCGGATGAAAAACCGAAATCTTGAACCGCAAAGGCGCGAAGGACGCCAAGTTATTTTCACCCCTTTGCGTTCTTTGCGCCTTTGCGGTGAGAAAGGAATTTTACGCCTTTTGGCGGGATATCACCGGATGAATAAATCCTATTTCCGCCCCACGGCGGCGGCGACGCGCTTGATATTCCCGACCGCCTCGGCGAACGCTTCCGGCTTCAGGCTTTGCGCGCCGTCGGAGAGCGCCTCATCCGGGTGGGGATGGACCTCGATGATCAGCCCGTCCGCGCCGGCGGCGATCGCCGCGCGCGAGACCGATTCGATGTATTCGTTTTTACCGGTCGAGTGACTCGGGTCGACGATCACCGGAAGATGGGAAAGCCGCTTGACCACCGGGATCGCGTTGATGTCGGTGGTGTTACGGGTGGCCGTCTCGAAGGTGCGGATCCCGCGTTCGCACAGGACGATTTTCGAATTGCCGTTCGCCAGCAGGTACTCGGCCGCCATCAGCCATTCTTCGATCGTCGCGCTGATCCCGCGCTTGAGGAGCACCGGATGGCCGCTT
>CAZYSF010000452.1:0-6763 GCA_964649635.1 uncultured Anaerolineales bacterium
AGGCCCGCCGGTATCCAAACTCCTTCGACGGCACCTCCGGCACGAGATTCGAAGTCACCACTGCCCTCACATAAAGCTCATCGCCCTTCATCACATAACTCGGCGCTCGGCCTGCAACTTCCCCCAAGCTCGCACCTTCCCGCGAGCCCAGCCCCGAAAAAGAAGGCGTGGCAAAGGAATACAGCGAGGTCTTGATTCGCAAGCTGGAGGAAAAAGCGCTCGAACTGGAGCAAGCCAACCGCGCCCTCCAAGGGGATAATGCCGAGCGCAAGCGGGCGGAGGAGGCATTGATACAGAGCGAAGGCCACCTGCGCTCCGTGGTACAAACGGCCGGGGATGCCATCATCACGGTGGATTCAGAGGATAAAATCTGCCTGTGGAACGACGCCGCGGAAACCTTGTTCGGGTACAAATCCGCAGAAATTCTCGGTCAATCGCTGATGAAAGTGATTCCTGAGCGCTTCCGCAGCAATTTTCAAAAAAGCCCAAAACGACCGGCCGTAACCGGGCAATTAATCATCGGCCAGCATCCGGTGGAAGCCGCCGGATTGCACCGGGACGGAACCGAATTTCCGGTGGAAATCACCATTTCCACCTGGAAAGTAAAAGAAGGCGCCTTCTCCACAGCGATCATCCGCGATATTACGGAACGCAAACGGTCGGAGGAGGCGCTTCGCAGTTCACAGGCCATGCTGCAAACCGTGCTGAATTCGATCCCTTCCTCGGTATTTTGGAAAGACCGCAATTCCATCTTCCTCGGCGCCAACCGGTCCTGGCTGGAGTCGGTCGGACTGAAATCCGCCAAGGAGGTAATCGGCAAGACCGACTACGACCTTCCATGGGAGAAGCACCAGGCGGATGCCTTCCGGGAATACGATAAGAAAGTGATGGACTCAGGCACTGCCGAATATGACATCGTCGAATCGTTCCGCCAGTTGGATGGGGCCATCGCGTGGGCAAAAACCAACAAAGTTCCGCTGCGCGACGGGCAGGGCAAGGTCATCGGCATCCTCGGCACCTATGAAAATATCACCGAACGCAAGCAGGCGGAGGAAGCGCTCCGGAAAAGCGAAGCCCAGCTTGCGAATGCCGCCGTCATTGCGCGGTTGGGTCCGTGGGAATACGACGTGGCCAGGGACGAGTTTCTCTTCAACGACCAGTTTTATGCGGTGTTAAAAACGAACGCCGCCGAGATGGGCGGGTATGCAATGTCTTCCGCGGAATACGCGAAGCGGTTCGTGCATCCGGACGACGGGCACATGGTGGGCGAAGAAACCCGCAAGGCGATCGAGGCGTCCGATCCCCAGTTCAGCCGGACGGTGGAACATCGCGTCTTCTTCGCCGACGGGACAACCGGTTTTATATCCGTCCGCTTCTTCATCGTAAAGGATGACCAGGGAAAGACTGTAAAAACATACGGGGTGAATCAGGATATCACGGAACGCAAGCGCGCGGAGGAAGAGATCCGGAAGCGACTGCGGGAACTGGAAGGGATGAACCGGGTTTCGACAATCCTGCGCACCATGCCGACCCTCATCCAGATGCTTCCGCACCTCCTGGAGGAAACTCTGACCGCGGTGGAGAGCGACACGGGTGCGATCTGGCTGTTCGACTCCGCCGCCGGCGTGCTGCACCGGGAGGTCGCCCGCGGATGGATGGACACGGCGGAAAACGCCGAGTGCAAACCCGGCGAGGGATTCCCCGCCGCCGCTTTCACTTCCGGCCAACTCCATCGCTCCGACGAATTCGTCCGCGACCCCGAATTACGGATAACGCGCCGCGATTCCATTCCCGGCGGATGGGGAGGAGTTTCCATCCCGATCCGGTCCGAACAGGAGATCATCGGCGTAATGTGCGTCGCCATGCCGCTCCCCCGCAAGGTCACCGGGGAGGAAGCCAACCTGCTGGTCATCCTCTCGGACTTGGCCGGAACGGCGATTCAGCGCACCCGCCTGAACGAGCAGACCAGGACTCAACTGGAGCACCTCAGCGCCCTCCACGCCATCGATACCGCCATCACGGCCAGCATGAACCTTGAAGTCACCATGAGTTACTTTCTCGATCAGGTGCTGAGCCAGCTGCGGGTGGATGCCGCCGCGGTTTTGCTAAACAATCCGCGCATGATGATCCTGGAGTATTTTTCCGGACGCGGTTTCCGCGGAAAAGGAATTACCGCCACGCGCCTACGGTTCGGCGAAGGACACGCCGGCCGGGCCGCGCTCGAACGCCGCCTGATCCATGTCGCCATCACATCGCACGATCCGATGTCCAAACCGGAACGGATCGCCGGCGAAGGGTTTGCCGCCCATACCTCCGTGCCGCTGATCGCCAAGGGGCAGGTCAAGGGAATCCTGGAACTGTTCCAGCGGGCTCCGTTTACCCCAAAGGAGGACTGGCTCGCTTTCCTGAACACCCTCGCCGGCCAGGCGGCGATCGCCATCGACAATGCCACGCTCTTTTCGGATCTGCAAAGCGCCAACCTACAACTCGGCCGGGCATACGATTCCACGCTCGAAGGTTGGTCCCGCGCCATGGACCTGCGCGACAAGGAAACCGAAGGCCACAGCCAGCGGGTTACCGAGACCGCGCTGCTCCTGGCAAAATCCATGGGGCTTTCCGAAGCGGAATTGGTGCACATCCGCCGCGGCGCGCTGCTCCATGATCTGGGGAAACTGGGCATACCGGATTCGATCCTGAACAAACCCGACCGTCTGACGGACGAGGAAATGGAACTCATGCGCCGGCATCCGGCGCTGGCCTATGAATTGCTCATGCCGATCGAATTCCTGCGTCCCGCGCTCGACATCCCATATTGCCACCACGAGCGCTGGGACGGCTCCGGGTATCCGCGCGGCCTGAAAGCCGATGAAATTCCCCTTTCGGCGCGGGTATTCGCCGTGTCGGATGTATTCGACGCGCTGACGTCGGACCGCCCCTACCGCGCGGCTTGGCCGAAAGACAAGGCGATGGAATACATCCGCGAGCGGGCCGGCAAGGAATTCGATCCCCGGGTGGTGGAGGCGTTTTTACGAATGCCGTAGCGGCTGCGACACCGCCGTTCAAAGCCGTTCGCACAGGGATTGATTACCGGCGCGGGCACGGTTTTTTTCGGTAAGGAAATGGGCGCTGATATATATATTCATTGCTTTCGGGGCGGCGAGCCGGCGGGGCTGCCGTGGCAGGCATTGCTGCTCCTGTTTCCGGTTCAAACCGGCGAGTCAACGCCGGAATTCTGGCGGATCCGATATGACGCCCAGAATTCCTGCGACTTCTCCGTTTCGTCGCTCCCGGCCAACGACGCCCTGGTGGAATCGCTCTGCATCCACCGCCCATGCGGCGACGAACGGCTGTGGCAGGCGCTCTTCACCCTGCTGCGGATGGGAAACGTCGTGTTAATTATTCCGGATGGCTCGCCGCCGATAGTTGCGGATGAGGCCGTCATCGCCCATCTCCCGCCCGGCATGGTGGATTCCCTTGGCCGGCCACGCTGCGTCCATTCCGGGCGCGAGATCAAACAGGCGGCTCAAAACACACTCTAACCATCCATCCGGGTAATCACGACCAACCCGGCCGCCGGAATCCCATTTTCCCTCCCGAACAGGCCGTTCGAGGATCCGCTCCACACCCGACACCGGATGGGTATTCTTCCCACGGGTCTTTGAGGCGGCGCATGGATTTCTTGATTACCCCCGCACTTTGTATTAAACTAGCGTGTCATGCGATTTCCGATCCTGGCCGTCTCGGTTTTATCGATTTTCGCATCCGCCGCCTCCCTTCAAGCGGACCAGGTTCTGCGCATCGATTCGCCGGCAGCCGATGAAACCGTGTCCGGGATGGTGGAGATCCGGGGCTCGGCCGCCGCGCCCGGGATGATGCGCTTTCGGGTTGAATTCGGCTACGACCCGGATCCAACCGGAACCTGGTTTCTGATCTCTGAAGGAACGGAAGCGGTGCCGGATGGACGGCTTGCCGTTTGGGATACGACCTCCATCCGCGAGGGGGATTACGCGCTCCGGCTCGCCGCATATTTCACCAACGGCTCGATGCAGGAGGTGATGACGCGCGGGGTTCGGGTGCGCCGCGAGGTCCCGCCCGCGGCCACGTCCGCGGCTGAAGCCGTAACTCCGGCCGCGCCGGATCCGGGCGCTAATGCCCGGGCGGCAGCCGCTTTTCCCGCACCCACCGCGGAATTTGGCACGGGACCGGCCCTGTCCGTTGGCGCCACATCACAGCATGGAATCGCATTCCTGGCGGGCGCAGCCCTGACCGTTGCGGGATTAGGATTGTTTTGGGTGCGCACCCGCTGGCTATGGTGGAAGCGCCGCCTGTTCATACGCAAGGTTCGGAAAGAGAAGCGGTAATAAAAAGAAATCCACGGAGGGCACAGAGGGGCACGGAGAATTAATGAAGGAAACCATCCGTGATACTCCGTGTTCTCCGTGGATGAAATCAGTAACAAAAACGCACGGCAGTCAGAAATTGCAAAGTGAGAGAATCATGGACGACATTTTTCTGATCGTCGGGCTGGGAAATCCCGGCCGCCAGTACGCCCAAACCCGCCACAATATCGGGTTTCGCATCGCCGACAAGCTGGCGGAAACGCTGGGGATTCGCTTCAGCCGCCAGCAAAACAACGCGTTTGTCGCCTCGGGCGCGCGGAACGGTTCGAAACTGGTCCTGGCAAAACCGCAAACCTTCATGAACCTGAGCGGCCAGTCCGTCTCCGGCTTGGTCCGGTTCTTTAAAGTCCCGCCTGCCAACCTGCTGGTTTGCTGCGACGACATCGACCTGCCGATGGGCACGATCCGCATGCGCGCCTCCGGCGGATCGGCCGGACAGCGGGGCATGCAATCGATCCTCGAAGCGCTCGGCACCAAGGACGTGCCCCGTCTCCGGTTCGGGGTCGGCCGCCCGCCGGGCAGAATGGATGCGGCGGATCACGTCCTGCGGAATTTCGATGCCGCCGATGAGGAGATCGTACCCATCATCGTCGATAAGGCCGTCCAGGCCGCGTTGACGTTCGTCGACAACGGCATGGCGGAAGCGATGAACCGCTTCAATGCCTCCCTTGCGGATTCTTCGGCGAGCAGGGAACCGGAGCCGAACGACAAGGGATAACCCAGTCGATGGACCTTTCCCGCTGGCTTCCCCTCTTTCAGGAAGATCCGAGCTACCACGACCTGCTCGCGGCGCTTGGCTCCACGACCGCGCCGCCCGCCGGAAGCTCGATCTCCCTCTCCCTGCTGCGCGCCGCGCGCCCTGCGCTGCTCGCCAGCCTCGCGCACGGCCTCTCCCGGCCGATCGTGGTGCTGACCGCGCGCGCCGAACGGGCCCTGGCCCTGCGCGACGAGATTGCCGCCTGGGATCCGCGGGTGGAACCGCTCATCTTCTCCGAGCCGACCCCGGTTTTTTATGAACCCTCCCCCTGGGGGCCGCGCACCATCCGCGAGCGGATTACCGCGCTGGCCGGGCTGACCGCCGCCTCTGAAACCGGACGGCCCGAGCGCCCGAAGATCGTGATCGCATCCGCCCACGCACTGATCACGCCCACCCTGCCGCCGCCGAGTTTCCGGTCCGCCGAGCGCCTCTATCGAACGGGCGATTCCGCTTCGCCGGAAAAACTCTCCCGCGAATGGGTTAACCTCGGCTACCGCCCGGAAAGCCTGGTCGTCGAACCCGGGCAGTTCAGCCGGCGCGGCGGGATAGCCGACCTCTGGCCGCCGTCCGATTCCCTCCCGACCCGGATCGAGTTCTTCGGCGATCAGATCGAAACACTGCGCCGGTTCGATCCTTCCACCCAGCGCACCACTTCCAAAGCAGAGACCCTCCGGATCACTCCGGCGCGCGAACTCCTCGCGCAGGATCTTGCGCGGATCGGCCGGCTTCCCGCGCAGGACGGACTGCGCCCGGATTTTCCGTTCGAATATTGGATCCCGTCGGCCTACCCGCCGGCGGGGCTTCTGGATTATCTTCCGCCGGGCGGGATCGTCGCGCTGGAGGAATGGAACGAACTCGGCGACGCGGTGGCGGACCTCGAAGAGCACGCGCTGCTCCTGCGGCGCGAGGCGGAGGAGAGCGCCGGCCTCGCGGCGGATTCTCCGCGGGCGCATCTGACCTGGGACGATATCCGCGAATCGCTGGAGAGCCGCACCGCGCTGCACCTGGGCGCGGGGGAAGCGGAGAGCATCCCGGTCCCGGTGGGCGGGAGCTATGGACCGGCGCCGCACTTCGGCGGAATTTTGAAAACGTTTGTTGAGCAGGCGCATCTTCTGCGGCAGGAAAAGCGCCGCGTGGTCGTAATCTCGCGCCAGGCCGACCGGCTGCTCGAAGTATGGAACGAGCAGCGGCCGGGCGACGGCCCGATCCTGGTGCCCTCCGGCGCGCCTGTCCCGCCGCCCGCGGAATCCGATGTGTTGTTCGTCCACGGATCGCTGCAGGAGGGGTTTTCCTTCCGCCGGTTCAGCCTGCTGACTGACAACGAGATCTTCGGCTGGATCCGGCCCGAACCGCGCCGCCGCCCGACCACGAAAGCGCTCCCGCCGGAAAGCGCCTATGCCGACCTGAAACCGGGCGACTTCGTGGTGCACATCGAATTCGGGATCGGCCTGTTCAACGGGCTGGTGCGGCGGACGGTCGACGGGCTGGACCGCGAATACCTGCAGGTGGAGTTCGGCGACGGCGGACAGGTTTACGTCCCGATCCATCAGGTGGACCGGCTGACGCGGTACATCGGCGCCGACGACTTGCCGACCATCTGGATGTT
>CAZYSF010000453.1:0-4544 GCA_964649635.1 uncultured Anaerolineales bacterium
AACCGGCCGCGGTCAACACCGGGCTGCTGCACTGCCGCGGCGACCTGATCTTCACGATCGATTCCGACGCGGTCCTCGAGCCCGAGGCGATTCAGCAGGCGGTGATCGCCTTCCAGCGGGATCCGGACCTGGTCGCCGCCACGGCCCATCTGATCATCGACCGAGACTTGCTGGTCGAGAACGACGGGAACGGGCACATCCATCTCGACCGCGACGATATGCCGGTCCCGATGAAGCTGAGCGTGATGGAGAACTACCTCGCCACGGCCCAGTTCATCGAATACTTCCAATCCTTCCGGATCGGCCGGCACGCCGAAGCGCTGCGCGATGAGTTGTTCACCCTCTCGGGCGCCTGCGCGATTTACCGACGCGAAGCGCTGCAGGCGATCCACGGCTACCGCGGACGGACCGTATCGGAAGACACCGATGCCACCCTCACCCTGCAGCGTTTTCCGGGGCGGGTGACCTACCTGCCGCAGGTGCGCATCCACCTCGCCCCGACCGAAAGCTGGACCGAGCTCTTTGCCCAGCGGGTGCGCTGGCAGCGCGGGGAACTGGAGGCGCTGGCCGTCCATTACGACATGCTCGGGACGGGGAAGCGGATCTGGCAGCGCGCGCTGCCGCGCCGGTTGCAGCGCGATCATACGATGGGATTCCTTCGGCTGGTCTGGGTGTTCCTGCTGCCGATGTTCCCGCTGCTCGGGTACAGCATGGCGATGGTGGTCCAGGCGATGGCGCTCATCTACGGGTTGTACATTCTGGCCGATGCGGCCCAAATTGCGGCGGCGTGGAGCATCTGCGCCCCCAGCGAACGCCGCATCCTGCGCAAGTCGCTGGTCTTTCTGCCCCTCCTGCCCCTCTATCGGATGGTAGTATACTTTTTCCGGATGAGCGGGAACCTGAAAACCCTTACCGAACCGCCGCGCTGGACGGCTTCCGCGGGATGGTTGGATAAACTGCGGATGCCCGGAGGTGGAAAATTCGCCGGATGGCTGCGGAATTTTGTGGAGTTCTGGGCGGGCTGATTTGAAACCCAAGCACACCCTTCGCGACCAGGTGCTGCCAGTTCTCCTGGTCGCTTTTTTTATCACCCTCGCGCTGATTGGAGTCTGGACCGCGGGTTCGCCGCGCGGCGCAGATACCTGGGGTCATCTGTTCCGGGCGGAATACCTCGCCGGCGTGATGACCAAGCAGGGCCCCGGCGCGTACATCAGCGCCGCCTGGATGCCGAATTGGTATATGGGGGACCCGTATCTCACGTACTACCCTCCCCTGACTACGCTCGTACTGGCGCCGCTGGTCTACCTGACCCGGAACGGCGATCTCGCCCTCCGGATTCTGATCTCCTTCTTCCTGGTCGGCTTCTCCTACTTAACTTTTGCTTATCTGGACCGGACCTGGAATCGCTGGGCGGCCTTCCTCGGAACCGTGCTAGCCGTCGGCGCGCCGTATCAGATGCGCACGGTTTTCTTCGAGGGAAACCTGCCGCGTATGCTCTGTCTGCTGGCGCTTCCGGCAATCGCATTGCTTACCGACCGCCTGCTCTCCCCCCATTCACGCCGCGTGCCGCTCACGGTACTCCTCGGCCTGTGCTGGACCTGGGCGATCCTTGCCCATCCGCAACAGGCGGTGATCTTCGCCATCGGGATCGCTTTGTATCTGGTCCTGCGGTTGATTCTGGATCCAGAAGTCCCGCTCTACCAGCTCGCGCCGTGGCTGGGCGCCGTACTTTTGGGCGCTTTGTTCGCCGCGCCCTGGCTGCTGCCGGCGTACAGCCGCGCGGAATTGGCGAACATTCCATTCCTTCCCGCGGAAAAAATCCCCCTGTTCTCATCGAGCTTGTACGGCTTCCTGCCTCTGCTGGATCTCACCCACGGCCAGATCCTGTTCGGCTTCGGATCGCTGCTGATCGGATTGCTGGCAATCGCCGCCCGGCCCGATCCGCACCGCAGCGCGTGGTATCTGACCGGCCTGATGGCGATCGTGTTCTCGCTCGGTCCCGACGGCGTATTCTTTAATCTCATTCCGCTCCACAACCAGCTCCTCCCCGAACGGTTCATGAATTTCGCCGCGTTCGCCATTCCCGTCGCCGCCGCCGGGCTGCTCCCGATGGGCCGCAACCTGCGAGGGATCCGGTTTATCCTGCTGGTCATTCTGGTGACGGTGGAGCTGATCCCGGCCGCGCGAATCATCCCCGGCGGCGATTACCCCCGGGAGCAGGCCGTTCTTGAAGCGGTGGTCACTCCGGACGGCGGCCGCGTCGCGCTGCTGACCTATCCGGAACCGACCTCGCTCGAGGTGTATTTCGCCGGGAAGAACTCGCCCCTGATATTTGGGTGGGCGCTTGAAAATACGCCGCATCACGTCGCCCTGCGCCGGGTGCTTTCCGCGCCGGAGTGGGGGCCGGAGTATCTGGAAGCGTTGTTCGCCCGTTGGGATGTACGCACGGTCGTGATTTCCGGCGGCACCGAGGCGGACCCGGCGCGCGAAGCCGTATCCGGAATGGGGTTCGACCGGGCGGCGGTGATCGGGCGGTATGAGGTTTGGCGCACAGCCGCCCCCTCGGCGCGTCTGCAGGAGCTGCCGGCCCAGAACATGCTGCTGGTCGGCGAAGCGCTGGCTCCCTTCCTGACGGCGTTTCCGTTCGCCGAGGAAGCCTCGCCGGCGATGTTCCTCCGCGAGCAATCCGGCTTCCTGTCCGAATACCCCGTTCTCGGCTTTTATCGCTTCGCCGCGGATTCCGCGGAAGTAAAAATGCACGAAGACATCCTGCGCAACTACCTTAACGCCGGCGGGACCGTGTTGGTGGACCTGAGCGGGATGGAGGATATTTTCGGGGGCACCCTGGATTTCTTCGGCGTGCATGCATTCCGGCTCGCCTTCGACGACCGGATGACGTTGCGCTGGTCCGATCCATCGGTCCTCCCCGCGCAACTGCATTTTTCCAGCCTGGCCGAGGAAGGCTGGTCCGGAGCTTCGTATGAGGGATTGGATACCATTGTGGGGGTGGTGGACCGGGACGGGGCTTCGTTTCCGGTACTTGGGTATAAGAACGTCGGCGAGGGCAGGGTCTGGTTCGTGGGCGGCAACCTGCTGTATTACGCGCAGCTGACAGGCCAGAACGCCCTGCGCGATTACATCCGGAATGCCGTCCTTCAAGGTGTTCCGGTATCCCAGTCGCTTGTCTTCCCTTCCATCCCGTTGCTCACCTACGCCGAATCCGCCGACGGGCTTGCGTTCGATTACGCTTCCGCCGCGCCGGTATCGGCGCTTGTCTCCTACACGTATCATCCGAGATGGCGCGCCGCCATCGACGGTGTGGAGGTCGGTCTGGGCGTGCGGGATAACCTGATCCGGATCCTGCTTCCCGCCGGAACGCATCATGTGGAAATCCGGTATGAAGCATGGGGCACGATCTGGCCGTGGCTGGGCGGATCAGCGGCGATCCTCGGCGTATTCGGCGCCGCCGCCTTTTGGGCGCTGGATTGGCGATGGCGCAAATACGGGCGTCCGCCCCGCGATTTTCTGGAAGTGTTCCAAAAGCCGGAAAGCCCCGAAGGCGGGGGGACGTTTACGCCCTGCGCCCATTGCGGGTTCCGTCTGGCGGTGAGTCATCCGCCGACGCCGATCACCTACCCGTTCCAGGTGTCTCACTGCCCGATCTGCGAGGCGCGCATGGACGATGAGGGCTTCCTGCCGGGGAAGGACCTGACCCGCGAAGAACAGGCGCACGCGCTGCACCAATGGCTGCGTTCCAACCATTATGAACCTCGGATGATCCATACCCAGTGGGGATTTACCGTGGATGAATTCTTTAAACGGTAGGGGCTGCAGTAAACTGGATTCTCTAAAACAGGGGGTTTAAAAAGCCGGTCGAGTAGCCCGTGTTCTTTGCGGGCGTATCGAGACCGCGCCAAATATCCGGGGGTCTCGATACGCAAAAACCGCTACTCGACCACCTAAGTTTTTGTCTTGTCCTTTGGAGGCTTTTCGGTCTCTTCAGGTTTTGGGGTTTTCGTAGGTTGCGGAGTTTTGGAAGGCTTTGGCGTCTTTGAAAGCCTTGGAGTCTTGGAGGCTTCCGATGTCGTAGTAAGTTCCGCGCTGTCGGCGCCGGGATCGGAGTCGGGGCTCTTTTCGGCGGGCGATGCAGCGTCATTCTTACTCGAGGCATCCTCGGTGGATTTCTTTTCCTGACCAGGGGGAATATCCTCCGGCCCCTGATACTTTTGCAATTTCCCGACCCGTTCCTTGCTTTTTTGGGAATGCTCTATCGCCCGATCCAACGCCGCTTGGGCCTGTTCCGGGAGCCGGTCCCGGAGGGCGAGCAGCGTTACCGAATGCCGGGCTAGCCGCGCCTGGACATCCTCCAACTGGGCCGAGGCCGAATCGGGAGGCAATCGATCCAGGGCGTCATCCACCCGGTCCAGGGTTTTGTCGTAATTATCCAACCCCCTCACAAGATCCGCTTCCCGGTCTGTCTCGGCCAATTGCTCGACTTCTTCGAGGCTTTCATCGGCGTAATCGGCAAGCAGGGCGAGATCGCC
>CAZYSF010000454.1:0-5682 GCA_964649635.1 uncultured Anaerolineales bacterium
AACAAAATCGGCATCCCGACCGTCTCCGGCGCGATCTGGTACGACCCGGCCTACACTGCCAATCCGCT
This sequence comes from uncultured Anaerolineales bacterium, assembly GCA_964649635.1. Taxonomy (GTDB): domain Bacteria; phylum Chloroflexota; class Anaerolineae; order Anaerolineales; family RBG-16-64-43; genus JAFGKK01. Next base: position 69 of record CAZYSF010000454.1, read on the forward strand.
CGTGTATTGCGGCTGCGTCGGGATCGCCCCCAAGGGCAAGCATGTCCGCTCGCCCAAGCCCGGCGACCACATCATCCTGCTCGGCGGCAAGACCGGGCGCGACGGCCTGCGCGGCGCGACCTTCTCCTCAATGACGATGGACGCCAAGACCGGCGAGGTCTCCGGCGCGTCGGTCCAGATCGGCGATCCGATCACCGAGAAGGGATTGATCGAGGTGGTCGTGCGCGCGCGCAACAAAGGCCTCTACCACGCCGTCACCGACTGCGGCGCGGGCGGGCTTTCTTCCGCCGTCGGCGAAATGGGTTCCCGGACCGGCTTCGACGTCGAACTGCGCGAGGTCCCGCTCAAGTACGCCGGACTCGCGCCGTGGGAAATCTGGCTTTCGGAAGCCCAGGAACGCATGGTGCTCGCGGTGCCGACGGACAAGCTGGTCGAATTGCAGAAGATCTGCAGGATCTTCGACGTCTCCCTGACCGACATCGGCCGCTTCACCAACGACAAGCAGGCTGTCGTCCGCTACAACGGCATCACCGTGCTGGACCTGGAAAATCATTTCCTCCATGAGTGCCAGCCGGTTCGCAAGCTCAAGGCCGTCCTGCCCAAGATTGTGGAAACGAAGGCGGCCGGTTCGCCGCGCCGGCCCAAGGTGGACAACAACCAGGTGCTCCTGAAGCTGCTGGCGCATCCCAACATCGCCACCAAGGCCGAAACGATCCACGTCTACGATTACGAGGTCCAGGCCGGGACCTCGGTCAAACCGCTGACCGGCGTGGAAAACGACGGCCCCTCCGACGCAGTCGTGCTGGTCCCCACCGGCACGAAAGGTCCGAAGGGAATCGTGCTCTCGGCCGGGTTCAACCCCGAGATCGGAAAGCGCGATCCGTACCGCATGGCCCTCAGCGTGATCGACGAAGCCGTCCGCAACGCGGTGGCGGTCGGCGCGGATCCCGAGCGGATCGGCCTCCTGGATAACTTCTGCTTCGGCGATCCGCTGCGCCCCGAGGTGCTCGGGACGCTCGTCGCCGCCTGCCGCGGGTGCTACGATGCCGCGACCGCGTTCAAGCTGCCCTTCATCTCCGGCAAGGATTCACTCAACAACGAATACATCGGCGCCGACGGCGGGAAGCACGCCATCCCGCCCTCGCTACTCATTTCCGGTATCGGGATCGTGGACGACGTGTTCGACATCGTCACGATGGATCTCAAATCCGAAGGCAGCATGATCTACCTGCTCGGGGAAACGCGCGACGAGATGGGCGGAAGCCATTTCCACCTGGTGCAGGGCGGCGGAGAGGGCGAACCCGCCCCGGACCTACCGGAATTTGCGCCGGCGCTCTACCGCTGCCTGCACAACGCGATCCGCAAGGGATTGGTGCTTTCCTGCCACGACCTCTCGGAAGGCGGGCTGGCGGTTGCGGCGGCCGAGATGTGCATCGCCGGAAGGCTGGGAATGCTCCTCGACCTCGACGAGGACGATACCACCCTCGCCCTGTTCGGCGAATCCAACAGCCGCTTCCTGGTCGAGGTGGAGGCCAATAATGCGATTGCGTTCGAAACCTGCTTCACCGGCGGGATGGGCAACTACGCCCGGCGGCTCGGCGTGACCGTTTCCGGCGGCCGCCTGACTGTCTCGACGCTCGATGAAACCCTGCTCTCGGTTGCGGTCGAGGATATGGTTGAAGCCTGGAAGGGGAATGTGAAATAGGACTGTCGACGATCGACCATCGACCATCGTCTGGAACCAACCACAACAGGTTGATGGTTCATGGTCAATAGGCATATAACCCTGCATGAGGGAAAATCGGCGATGGTCAATGGTCCATGGTCGATGGTCTCTTAAAATGAAAACGAACGGAGAGTACACGCACCTATGAAACCCCAAGCCCTGATCCTGCATGCCAACGGCATCAACCGCGATATTGAGACCGCATCGGCGCTTGAAAAAGCCGGCGCCGAGGCGGATACGGTCCACCTCAACCAGCTGCGCGAAGGCGGCGTGAAGTGGAAGGATTACCAGATCCTGGTCATTCCGGGCGGCTTCTCCTACGCCGACGCGCTCGGCGGGGGCAAGCTGATGGCGCTCGAGATGAACGTCTATTTCGCCGACCAGGTGCGAGAGTTCGTCGAAAGCGGCAAGCCGGTGCTCGGGATCTGCAACGGCTTCCAGGCGCTTGTCAAAAGCGGGATCCTGCCCGGCTCGGTCAGCCTCAAGCCCGCCAAAGCCGCCAAGGCCGCGCCCAAGGGCAAGGCGAAGGGGAAGGCCAAACCGAAGGCGAAAGCCAAACCCGCCGCGGTTTCGACGATTAAGCTCTCTCCGCCGATCCGCGCCACGCTGACCTTCAACGAAAGCGGCCGGTTCGAATGCCGCTGGGTCCACCTCAAACCCGTTTCGCAGAAATGCCTCTGGACCCAGGAGCTCGAGGAACTGGTCTACTGCCCGGTCGCGCACGGCGAAGGCCGCTTCATCCTCAAGGACGCCAAGAATCTAAACACCCTGCGCGCCCATGAAATGGTCGCGCTCACCTACGTTAATCCGGACGGCTCCCCCGCCGAAAACGAATATCCGATCAACCCGAACGGGTCGCTGGCCGATATCGCCGGCATCTGCAACGAAAAGGGCAACGTGCTCGGGCTGATGCCGCACCCGGAGGATCACATCCACCAGTGGCAGCATCCGCGCTTCGGCCGCGGCGAATCCGGCCAGCTCGGCCTGGCGCTTTATGAGAATGGTGTTTATTACGCCGAGGAAATGTGACGCAATCGGGATATCTTGTAAGGGCGCCTCGGTGAGGCGCCCTTTTTTGTTAGTCATCCCGAGACCCCTTTAGGGGTCGAGGGATCGGTTGCGTATGATCCTCGTCCGGGCGCGCCCTTCCGCATACGCGGAGATGAATCCCCGCGCTGGAACACGATGCCCCCCGCTTCGCAACCAAAACTGCTCATAGAGCAAAGACGAGCAGTTTTGCTTCGCGAGGGCAGGCCCTTCGGGGCAGACATCCTCGCAGTGATCAGCCCGCTTTCGCGGGCTTCGTACACCCGCACCGGGCGTTAATCCGGCGCGTTCGTTCTCCAGGTGTTTCGCGTGAAACGCCTTTTTTTCATCCGCCGAATGATTTCCATTTGGAGGTCCTCTGGGGGAATTCAACACGTGACGGGATTGTGACACTCCTGTAACGCGTTTTACTTGACAGCCGGATATACTGGTTATGCGAGGGGGAAAATCCCGGTTCGAGGAGTCCCAATGGGGCGTAAACCGAAAACGATTTTGTTCCTGATCTTCATCTTCAGTCTCCTATCCGCCTGCATCCCGGCGCAGACACCGGAGCCGCCGCTTCCCGCTCCTTCACATGTCGCGCTCAATCCGACAAACACCGACGCGCCAACTCCGACGTCGGCTTTCACAGATACATACACTCCTTCTCCTACCCCTTCGCCTACCGCTTCGCCAACTCAAACGTTTATTCCCACGAACACGCTCGCCTCTCTGGTTCCACAAGGGTTGTCTGTGATCACGGTGGAAAACGCGCATCAAAGCACTCAGCTTATTCGATTGGGAAGGGGATCTATCCACGGCGTGAATTGGTCTTTGGACGGCCGGATGATTGCCGTCGCATCTTCAGCGGGGATTTATCTTTATGATGCAATATCCTTTTCCGCGATGAAATATATTGATACAGGGAATGATGTCCTCGTGGCGGTCTTTTCTCCGGATGGAACTGTTCTGGCTTCGGGATCCCGCGATAGCACGGTAAAAATATGGCGGGTTTCAGATGGCGCGTTATTGCACACATTGGAAGGACATACCGGGCCCGTGAATAGTGTGGCCTTCGCTCCCGATGGGATCACCCTCGCTTCGGGATCGGATGATATGTCCGTGAAGCTCTGGAAGGTTACGGATGGCGAGTTTATCCGCCCGGTGGGATGGCACACCGGCGGAGTGGCGAGTGTGGCTTTTTCACCGGACGGGGCTGCGTTGGCCTCAGGTTCCGCCAAGGGTTCGGTGGACCTCTGGCGGGTTTCTGACGGCAGTATCCTGATCTCGTTTGAAGGACATGAGTATAGAGTATGCAGTGTGGCTTTCTCGCCGGATGGGTCCATTCTGGCGTCGGGCGGGGATAACGCCATCAAACTCTGGCATATCGGCGACGGTGCATTGGTGCGCACGCTGGAACAGCGCGAGGACCTTGTCGAAAACGTGGCCTTCTCGCCAGACGGCGCCCTCCTGGCCTCTTCCTCTTTGGAAAGCAGGATCAAAATCTGGCGGGTGTCCGATGGGAAAAGAATACGGACTTTGGACGGGCATGCGGCTTCCGTCAATGGCGTGGCTTTCTCGCCGGATGGCTCCCAGATTATTTCGAGCTCCAATGATCAGACCATAAAACGGTGGGGCGTTCCCGATGGCTCTCTCCAGCGCACACTCGAAGAGCATTCCGTTCCGATCATCAGTGTTGTCTTTTCGCCGGATGGGAGCACTCTGGCTTCGGGATCCTATGATAATCTGGCAACACTCTGGAGGGCTACGGATGGCGTAGTGCTGCATCAATGGGGAGAATATAGCGGCAACTCTCAATCCGTCGTTGCCTATTCACCGGCTGGTTCCATCTTGGCCGTCGGATGCCGGTATCGATCGGTTAAGCTTTTCCGGCTGCCCGATGGCGCTCTTCTGCATACACTACAAGGCCATAGCTATGAAGTGATTACCCTGGCCTTCTCTCCCGACGGGAAAATTCTGGCGGCGGCTTCCGGCTATGAAGTACGGTTCTGGCGGGTCTCGGATGGCGCGCTCCTGCGTACATTGGGAGGGGACGAACACCGAACTGCGACGAGTATCGCTTTTTCACCGGATGGCGCCGTCCTGGCCTGGGGAGATTGGAACCATTCGGTATCCCTCTGGCGTGTATCCGACGGCATGCTTCTGCAAACCTTGGAAGGGCATACCATGGAAGTGAATAGCGTCGCCTTCTCGCCGGACGGGTCTGTTTTGGCCTCGGGATCCACGGATAAAACCGTGAGGCTTTGGCGGGTGGCCGATGGTGCGCCTTTGTTCACACTCGCGGGACACTCGGATTCAGTTCGGAGTGTTGCATTCTCGCCGAATGGGACGATTCTGGCTTCGGGAGCCTCGGACAAAACGGTGATTCTCTGGCAAGCCTCGGATGGCCTTAATCTTGTTGCGCTGGCTGGACATACAGGCCCTGTGACAAGCACGGTCTTTTCGCCGGATGGGACCGTCATCGCCTCGGGATCCTTAGACGGCACGATCCGTCTTTGGGGGATTGCGTAGCGCAAAGGCGGATTATTCTGGCGCATTCCAATCCTTTTTCATGCGTAACCGATCCCTCGTCCTGAGCGAAGCGAAGGCAGGGATCGGTTACGAATGGGTAATGGCTTCTCCCGCACGCATTCCCCCTCCTGCCTTATAATTACGCCAAGCCAGCTGGTCGAGTAGGCTGAGCAACGCGAAGCCCGTATCGAGACCGGGAATTGCGTAGCGAGATGGCGGTCTTGCCCGCCCTGGCCGGCGGGGCCAGGGATACGTAAAAAGCTAATCGACCGCCCTAAAAATATTTTCGAGAGGCATCATGCAATTATCACAAGCCAGAACGTTTCTTTC
>CAZYSF010000455.1:0-6190 GCA_964649635.1 uncultured Anaerolineales bacterium
ACCGCGCCGCTTGTGCTTACATTATCCTTTCCCCGGCGCGATCCGTCACCCCGCTGGAAGCAAATCGTCGAACCCGCCCCCGGCCAGTTCACCCACCACCTGGAGCTGCGGACGATCGGGGAGATCGACAGCGAGGTCCGCCGCTGGATCCGACGCGCCTGGAGTGGAGCGGAGTAATCCCGGAATATCAATCCTTTTCGGCTTGGCGACATGGGATCCTTGGGTTAAGGGGATTTGAAATACATAAACGCAAAGACCCAGAGACGCAGAGGCGCAAGCATAACCGTAACAATTCTTTGCGTCTTGGCGCCTTTGCGGTAAAGGTTGAATTCCCTTTAACCTTATATATAATTTTTCGACAAGGAAATTCTCAAACAATATGAAATCCTGGTTCAATCATCTCCGATACGATCCAATCTCTCCGCTTCTGGCATCCGGAAGCGAAGCGCTTCATTATTTCGCACGGCGCGATCTTCTGGATGAAGACTCTGGGCCGGCCAACCGGTTATGGGAATTGCCGGGAGCACAAAGAATCCTCAAGAAGCAACGGGCGGACGGCTCCTTCGCATTCCCGGCCGGGAAAGACAATCCCGCTGCGGTCAATTACCCTCTGATCGAAACTTGGAAGCAATTCCGGCATTTGGTCGAAGTCTTCGGGATAACGAAGAATCACCCGCCGGCGGAACGCGCGGCCGAATTCATATTTTCCTGCCAGACGGCCGCCGGGGATTTCCGCGGTTTTCTCGCCAACCAGTATGCCACCTACTACACCGGCGCGATCCTTTCACTGCTCATCCAGGCCGGGTACGGGGAGGACCCGCGCGCTGAAAAAGGATTGCGCTGGCTGCTATCGATGCGCCAGGATGACGGCGGGTGGACAATCCCCATTCTCACCCATCCCTTCAACGGCAAAGAGATGCATCGCCTAACCAGCAGTTTTATGGAACCCGTCGAACCCGACCGCGCCAAGCCGTTCTCCCATAACTGGACCGGGATGGTCCTGCGCGCCTTCGCCGCGCACCCGCGATACCGGAAAACCAAAGACGCAAAGGCCGCGGCTGGGCTCCTCGCGGAGCGGTTCTTCCAACCGGACGTCTACCCGTCCTACCAGTCGGCGGATTATTGGATCCGTTTCCAATACCCGTTCTGGTGGAACCACCTCGTCGCGGCGCTGGATTCGGTCACGCGGATCGGGCTGAACGCGGATGACGCGCAGGTCGGGCGGGCGCTGCGGTGGCTGATCGATCATCAGCAGAAGGACGGACTCTGGAGGGAGGATTACGCCAAGCCCCGCTCAGCGGGAAAACCAGCCCCGAAGCAGCGCGAAGCGATGCGCTGGGTGAGCCTTGCGATATGCCGCGTATTGAAAAGAGCATACGAATAATAATCCCTGCTTGGTAAAAAGGCTTGGAATAGGATTTCGGTTCCGCGATTCAAAATACCATATCGCAAAGCCTGCCCCGGTTGGGGTAGGCCGGGGACGCGGAGGCGCAAACACGCAAGGATTTTTTCATTGCGCCCTTGCGTCTCTGCGACTTTGCGTTTATGGTTTGAACATGCCGTATACGTTCGCCCTCGACCGGCCCGACTACTCCGACCTTGCCAGCGGCAAGGTTCTGATCGCCGCGCCCGGGCATCCCGCCTTCCCGGTCCGCCTGGCGAGCGAGGTCTTCCAGCGCTGCCTGGCCATCCGCGAAGGAAGCGGATTGACCGGACGGGTAAGCCTCTACGATCCCTGCTGCGGTGCCGCTTATCACCTCGCCGTGCTGGGTCTTCTGCATCGCACTGCCATCCGCGCGATCATCGCTTCCGACATCGATCCGGAAATCATTCCTCTGGCGGGGAAGAACCTGGCTCTGCTGTCCGCCTCCGGCATCGACCGCCGCCGGGATGAGCTCGCGGCGATGCTCCGGGAATACGGCAAACCGTCGCATGCGGAAGCGCTGGCCGCCGCCGGCAGGCTGCGATCCAGATTCATCGCGCAATCCGAACCGCCGGAACTCCGCGTTTTTGCCGCGGACGCGCTGGCGAAGCCCGGCATATCCGGTTTTTCCGCCGCGCCGCCGGTGGATATCGTTTTTACGGATGTGCCCTATGGCCGCCGTTCGCAATGGCAAACCCGGACCGCGGAACACCCCAATCCCCTATGGCAGTTGCTGGAAAACCTGCTTGCCGTAATGCACCCGGGAAGCCTCGCGGCGATTGTTTCGGACAAACAACAAAAAACCTCGCACGACCGGTACGATCGAATCGAAAAATTCCAGATCGGAAAACGGATGGCGGTGATTCTCCGGCCCAAGCATTGAATTATGCGCATCCTCGCCCGCATGGATGGCTGGAAAATCGCGCCGGATCAAAGCCCGCACGCTTCCGATATAATGGGGGAGGTTCATCGGTGGATTGCACGTATCGGTATTTCTAATCTTATCCGGAGGATATCCGTTATGAAGACTAGAACCGTTTCCATTGCATGGATCAGCCTGCCGCTTTTACTGATGCCAGTCGGCTGCTCGCCCGCGCAGCCCCCGACCGCGCAGCCCCCGACCGCACAGCCCTCGATCACACCCATGGAGACCCCGACCGACACCGGGCCGCTGGTGCGCATTCATTTTCTCGGGCACGCCGCGTTCATACTTCAGTTCGATAACGGCCTCTCCGTCCTGAGCGATTACGGCGATGCCTCCCGGACCGGCTGGGGTGTCGAGGTCTTTGGTTTCGGGGATTTTCAACCGGACATTGTGACCTACTCCCAGACCCATCATCCGGATCATTACCTGGAAATGGAGTTTAAGGGCGCCCGGATCCTGACCGGAGACGCAAGCTTGAGCAAAGCAGGATTGGTCATTACACCCGTTCCCACCCATGAACTCACCATGGATTCCTTTGACAGCTACGGTTTCCTCTTCGCGTATAAAGGCTCGAAGATCTTAATCGCCGGCGAACCGCTGCAGTACATATTGAATTCCGGCGAGGAACAAGTAAAGCAGGAAATCCGCGCCAAGTATGCGGATTCTTACGATCTGGTGATCATCCCCATTTCGGGGTTAAGGATCACCTACCCCCAGGTCGAATCATTCATCCGTTTGCTGAACACCCGGCGGGTCATCCTGATGCATGCCATGGACGTGTCTTTCTATCCGGCGTTCCTGTCGTTTCTCGAAAAGGAGCACCCTGGCCGATACCAACTCGAGAACGTCAACAGCCCCGGGTATGATCTGGAGCCTGCCGACCGGCCCGAACCGCCGGTTGTCATCGCATTAAAACCCGCCGCGTACGTTGCGCCGTCTTAGCGGTCCCGAAGTTCACCGCAACATTTCCGGCGTCCTCCCGCCATCCTTTGTTTTCCGCCTTGGGATTCCGTTCCCCCGGGCGTCCCCGGCACTTGCCGCAAATCCGCGCAACGAACGGGGGAGAAGAGTGTTTTTTCCTTTATCATCCCTTTACCGTGTGGAGAAGCCGGCATGACCTCGCAAAGAATACAGGAATTATTCAAGAGACTGGAACGAAACAAATCCCTCGTGCTGAGGACATTCGGGAACATGCAGCCCGACGGCTGGGGGAAGGCGGTTCATGGGAAACCCGGCGCCTGGACGCTCCGTGATCTGCTGGCTCATTTTGTGTCCTCGGAGCGGATGCTGCTGAAGCTTTCCAAGGACATCGCCGGAGGCGGTCCGGGCGCTCCGGAGGGGTTTAATTACGACGAGTTCAACCGGAAGGAACAGGAAACGTACCGCGCGCACGAGCCCGAGGAGTTGCTGCGGCTATTCGGCGAAGCCCGGGATTCGACTCTCGAATGGATGGGAAGCCTGGTCGAGGGATGGCTGGACCGGAAAGGGCGCCACCCGGCGCTGGGCGAGGTCACACTGGAAGATGTGCTCTCCGCCATTCATGGTCACATTCTGCTGCATTTACGCGAACTGTCATAAAAAATAATAATAGGCAGGATTTACAGGTTTTTAAAGACGGATATTGATTAACTGCTCAGGCCGGGAAAAACGTACACGGATTACACCGAGAAGATCCGATGACACGGAATAAATAAAAAGAAACCTCTGAAAAAAGGTGTCATGCCGAGCGCCTGCCCCATGCGCAGCGGGGGAGCGAAGCATCTGTTCCCGCGTTTCCAGACTTTTTGCTGCCCCCACTCGCGAATTCTTCGCTTCGGAACACCGCCAAGGCTCATCGCTCCCTCGCTGCACAAGCATCCCTGCTCATAGAACAGAACCGAGCAGGGATGCCCGCAAGGGCAGGCGGGGGGCGGCTGCTCAGGGTGATGTTTTCTGAGCCGTCAAATAGAAATTTCCGGTGTTCTCGACTCTTATCGGTGTTTTGGTGTACCACGAATTGAATCGGGCTGAGTAGTTTTATATTTTTAAATAAAGGAATAATCCATGTAATCAGTGGTAATTCATTTTTTCCTTGAACGGCCGCGAATCTGCGGCCGTTTTCCCGCGATCAACTCCGCCTTCTTCGCGCGCGGCAGCCGTTTGATCGCGGCCTCGCGTTTTCGCGCGGCGCTGGCATCCGCCTGCCGCTCGAAATACACCAGTGTCACCGGGCGGCGCGAGCGTGTGTAGCGCCCGCCGTTGCCGGTGCCGTGCTGGCGGCAGCGGCGCGCCAGGTCATTGGTCCAGCCGGTATAGAACGAGCCGTCCACGCACTGCAGGATGTAGCAGTAGGGGATCCCTTTTTGGGCCGCGGAAAGCCGCTTCATCCGATGGCGGGCACGCTCAGTCCGCTGAAGAGGACCAGCATGATCGGAGCGATCAGATAATTGATAATCAGATTCAAAAGGCTGACCCCCATCATGGGGAGGATGAACAGCAGGACGATCAGCCCGTAAAAGCCCCAGCGCTGAAGCGATTCGTATTTCGCAGCCAGCGGCTCGGGCAGCAACGCGCCCAGCACCTGCGCGCCGTCCAGCGGGGCGATCGGGATCAGGTTAAAGAACGCCAGCAACAGGTTCAGGAAAATGAAGATCGTAAAGAAATACGCCGGATCCGGAAGAATCCCGCCCGGTTCGGGGATCATCGTCGGCACCCAGCCGAAGAGGTAGAAGGGAACGGCGCCCCACAGGCCGAGGATCAGATTGGTGAGCGGGCCCGACAATCCCACCACGCCCATTTTCAGCCGCCGGTTCTCTCCGAAATAAGCCGGATTGACCGGAGTCGACGCCCAGCCGATCCCGAAAAAGATAAACATCATCGATCCCCACAGATCCAGATGTTTGATTGGGTTAAGCGTCAGGCGTCCGTTCGCGCGCGGGGTCGGATCTCCCATACGGGTGGCGGCGATGGCGTGCGCCAATTCGTGGGCGGGGAAAACCACCAGCAGGATGAGCACGCGGCAGATGAAATCGGAGATCGTGGTTGGGGTCATGACCGGATTATACACCGCCCTCCCCGCGCGGCTGCGAGACTTCCGAAAAAAATTTTCGCGACCGCATCGGGGATTCGAGCAGGTATTGGATATAGCGCTGCAGGATGCTTTCGAGTTCCTCGAGCGTGGGCTTCCGGACTGACAGCTGCAACGCCTCCTCCAGCCCCGAACGCTGGATATGGCGCAGCACCTTCAGCCCGGCGAGCGTCACCGGAAATCGCCCTTCCGCGCGGTCGGCGCAGCGCGGGCAGACCGCTCCACCCCTTGCGGGCGAGAAGAACTGAGCCTCCGCGCGGATTTCCTCGCCGCCGACGGTGCACAACGAGAGCTCCGGCTTATAGCCGGAATATTCCAGCAGCTTCAGGTCGTAGCAACGCAAGGCGAGCGCCGGATCGCCTCCGGCGGATAATTGTTCCAGCGTGCGCACGAGCAGCCGGTACGCGGCGGTGTTTTCGGATTCCTCCGGCGAGAGCCGGTCCAGGAGTTCCACGGCGTAGGATGCCGCCGCCGAACCGACCAGATCCTCGCGCAGTTGGGAGTATGCCTCCACCGTTTCCGCCTGGGTGATGATGTCGAAATCCCGCCCCTTGGCGAGGAACAGCGTGGCGCGGTGAAAGAGTTCCAGGTGGCCAGCTCTGCGCGAGGCGGGCTTGCGCACCCCGACCGCGCGCACGCGGATCTTGCCGCGCTGCGGCGTAAACAGCGTCAGGATCCTGTCCGCCTCGCCCCAATTGCGGCGGCGCAGGACCACCGCTTCGGTCTGATACGTTCGCTCGCGGGCCATGGATGAAGATTATACCGGCAGAGTAAG
>CAZYSF010000456.1:0-3335 GCA_964649635.1 uncultured Anaerolineales bacterium
TAAGCCGGTCGATAAGCCCTGCGACGCACGCGTCACGGGGCTTATCGACCGGAATCTTTTCAAAAATGTGCGGGGCCTCGATATGGGCTTCACTGCGCTCAGCCCCAACCGATCACCTTCCCATAGGAGAATTAATGACCCAATCCAATTCTTCAGATGCACCGATCCCCCTGCAAACGGGTGTGCTCACAGCCGAGCAGATCGGGCTGATGCTGACCCATCTGCCCGTGGATGTGACTTTCGTCGATCCCGATAACATCGTCCGCTACTATTCCGAAGGCCGTCCGCGCATTTTCGAGCGGACTCCCGACGTCATCGGGCGCAGCGTGCTGCGCTGCCATCCGCCGGCCAGCGTCCACCGGGTCAAGCGCATCCTGGACGATTTTCATGCGGGCATCCGCGACTCCGCCGAATTCTGGATAAGCATGAAGGGCACCGCCCCGGAGCCGCGCTTCATTCACATCCGTTATTTCGCCGTCCGCGATTCCGGGGGGCAGTTCCAGGGCACGATCGAGGTCACTCAGGACGTCACCGCCATCCGCAAACTTCAGGGAGAGCGCCGGCTGCTGGATGAGGGGGAATAAAATAACATTGGCCGTGAAGTCCGCTCTTCCGGGGCGGGCTCAACCGCCGATGAAAAAGCAGGGTGGTCGAGCAGCCTGCGTGATTGCCGCAGGCGAATCCCTGGCCCAGCCCGGTCAGGGCGGGCGAGAGCCCTTTCTTCCAGGTAGTCGCCAGGCTCGATACGCCCTCGAAGATCACTCGGGCTGCTCAGCCAGCAAACAAATAAGGAAAACTCATGGACTCATCCGCCACATCCTCCACAAAATCCATCCCCCTGCAGACCGGTGCGCTTACGCCGGAACAGATCGCCCTGATGCTGATTCACCTGCCCGTCGATGTGACGTTCGTCGATGCCAATGACGAAGTCCAGTTTTATTCGGAAGGCAGGGAGCGGGTTTTCGAACGCACACCCGACGTCATCGGGCGGACCGTCCTGGGATGCCACCCGCCCCACAGCGTGCTCCAGGTTAATCGCATCCTCGACGACTTCCGCGCCGGAAAACGCGACTCCGCCGAATTCTGGATTCAGATGAAGGGCAAGGATCCGGAGCCCCGGTTCATCCATATACGCTTTTTCGCGGTGCGGGATGCCGCCGGAAAATTCCAGGGAACGATCGAGGTCGTCCAGGATGTGACCGCCATCCGCTCCTTGCAAGGGGAACGCCGCCTGCTAAACGAAGGCGGGTGATCCCGCCGGGGATTCCAATTTTTCCCAGGGAGAACTCCATGAAAGCAACTGATATATTAATGAACGAGCACCGCCTGATCGAGCGCGTGCTGGACGCCCTGGAAGACCGGGCACAAACGCTGCAAAAAGGCGCAGCCGTCCGGACAGGATTCTTCCTGGACGCGGTCGATTTCATCCGCAATTTCGCCGACGGATGCCACCACCGCAAAGAGGAAGGCGCCCTGTTCCCGGCGATGATCGCCGCCGGCATTCCAAAAGAGGGCGGCCCGATCGCCGTTATGCTGGGCGAACATGAACAGGGCCGCGAATTCAACCGCGGCATGGAAAAGGCGGCTCGGGCGATCCAGGCCGGCAGCCTGGCCGAACGGGACGAGCTGATTCGCAACGCGCTCGGGTATGTCGCGCTCCTCCGCCAGCACATCCAGAAGGAAGACGGCATCCTGTTCCCGATGGCGGACCGGTCCATTCCGACGGTCGCGCAAAACAACCTGGCAGTGGAGTTCGATCGGATCGAACGCGAGGAGACCGGTGCCGGCGTGCACGAAAAATTTCATGCGATGGCGGAAACCCTGGCAAAGGAAGCCGCCGGATAAGTTGAGACTCCCGCCATGTACGATGCGCTGAGTTCCGATTACGACAGGTTTGTCAACTGGCCTATGCGCCTCGCAACGGAACTGCCGTTCCTCGAGCAGCGGCTGGCGGCGGGCGGACGGCGCGTGCTGGATGCGGCCTGCGGGACCGGGCAGCACGCGATCGCGCTCGCCCAGAACGGCTTCAACGTATCCGCGTCGGATTTTTCGGCCGGGATGATCGCCCGGGCGCGCGAAAACGCCTCCGCCGCGGGCATGGCGGTCCGGTTCGAGCAGGCCGGCTTCGGCGGGATGCAAACCGTCTTCGGCACGGCATCCTTCGACGCACTGCTCTGCCTCGGCAACTCCCTCGCCCATGTCGCCGACAACGCCGCGCTTGCCGCTGCGCTCGCGGATTTCGCCGCCTGCTTGGTTGAAGGCGGGCTGCTCATCCTTCAGAACCGGAACTACGACCGGGTGATGGCGAGGCGCGAACGCTGGCTCGATCCGCAGAGTCATACCGAGGGCGGACGGGAATGGATGTTTGTCCGCTTTTACGATTTCGAAACGGATGGATCGATCACCTTCCACATCCTGACCATGTTCCGGGAGCAGGGAGGAAATTGGAGCCAGGCGGTTTCCTCGACCCGGCTGTGGCCGTTGCGGGCCGCCGGGTTGACCGCTGCGCTTCAAAACGCGGGCTTCGAAATCCTCGAGCCGTGCGGATCCGCGCGCGGGGAGCCGTTCGATCCGGCGGCGAGTCCGGATCTGGTGATTGTCGCCCGGAAGTCTTCCGCCTAACGGACTCGAAGCGCAAATTTAATGGCGATCCGAACTGATGAAAAGTTTATTACCAGTACCCACAAAGGTGCAAAAAGGCAGCTGAAGAACGATCAGCGTGTCATTGCGAGGAGCGAAGCGACCCCGGCCTACCCCACCGGGGCAGGCGAAGCAATCTGCTGCTTATCCCTAAAATAGTGAGATTGCTTCGCTCCCGGAGCCTGCCCTGAGAACAGCGAAGGGGTGGCTCGCAATGACGTCAGGCGTATTTTTCAACACTTTGCTAAGGTTTTTTAGTGTCTTTGTGTCTTTGTGGAATTTTTTTTCTAAAATAAGTTCGCAATTTTCTTGAAAGATTTGGTTCAGCAAGTTGAGTTTTTATTAACCACAAAGCCCGCCGGAACAATCAGGTAGGATCCGGGTATCAGCCGGTTATTTAATTTTCTTGCTTCTGCCGCCGGCAATCACCGCGGCGAGGATGCTGACAAGATACAGCAAAATCATCGGCGCCATAACCAGCCCCATGTTGACCGGATCCACCGTCGGGGTGATGGCCGCCGCGGCCACCGCGATGATCACCACCGCGAAACGCCAGACCGAGGCCAGCTGGCGGGCGTTGATCAGCCGCGCGGCCGCCAGAAGATACGCCATCAGCGGCATTTCGAACGTCACCCCGATCCAGAACATAAGGGTGGTGACCAGCCCGAAATAGGCCGACGGCCGCCAGGCGGCTT
>CAZYSF010000457.1:0-2903 GCA_964649635.1 uncultured Anaerolineales bacterium
GGTCGGAGTCCTCGACGGTGTTTGTGTAGTAGACGGCGTGTATGTTTCCGTACGGGTTCGGGTCGGCGTCCGGGTTGACGTTTCGGTTACCGTCGGGGTCGGGGTATCGGTCGGTGTGCGGGTCTCGGTCGTCGTGGGCGTCGGCGTAGCGGTCTCCGTTGCGGAGGGCGTCAGCGTCCCGCTCGGCGTGGGAGTCTCTGTGCCGGTCCGCGTGGGAATGATCATCCCGACCATCTCGAATGCTCCGATGTCGCAATGTGCTCCCTGCGGCCTGTCCACTCCGCGCGCATCGGTCAGCGCGCAGTGGGCGTCGTCTCCGGCGTCGATGGCCGGGGAACCGGGGAGCAGCGCCATGGTCAGGGTGGATCCGCCGTTATCGGACGGCGGGCCGAGCTGCGGATCTCCCGTGACGGAGGGCAGGCACATGGCAGAACCATCCTCCACCAGGTTGTTCCCTCCGATTATGGAATAGGTCCCGTATCCGGCGCATTCCTCGCCGTCGGCCGCATCGGCCATGATGTTGTTATAGAGCGTGTGTTCGGAGTCATCATAGAAGTACAGGCTGGCTCCCCCGATGCTGGCGGCATTTCCGGAGAAGGTGTTGTTCAGCAGGTTGGAGTATCCATAATCATAGATCGCGCCGCCCAGTTCGGCCTGGTTGCCGTAAAACGTGTTGTTTTCCACCCACGCCGGTTGCGGAACGACTCCGGTGGTATAGGTGGTCAGCAAGGCTCCGCCGCCGCCGGTCGCCACATTCTCGGAAAACAGGTTGCGGCGCAGCGTGAGATACAGCTCCGTACCCTCATGCACGTAGACTGCGCCGCCCGACGCGGCCCGGTTTCCGGCGAAGGTGTTGTTTTCCAATACATACATGCCGCTTGCGTACAACAGGATCGCTCCGCCCGAGTGGGTCGCGGTGTTCCCGGTGAATCTGCTCCCGCGGATGGTCACCGTCGCCGCTTCCGCGCGGATCGCGCCGCCGCTTCCGTTCACGTTGCTGTTGGAAAGGAAGTCGCTGTCGAGGATCGTCAACCCCGAGCCGCCCCGGACGTCGATCGCCCCCGCAAACCAGGCGGTATTGTCTTTCAGCACCGATTGCTCGATGGTCACCTGGCAGCCCCCATCCAGGCTGATCGCGCCGCCGAAGCCGTTGGCCATCATCCCGTTTTTCAGGACCAGCGATTTCAGGCCGACCTGATACGCTCCGTTGATCAGGAAGATGCGCACCAGGTTGTTCCCGCTGATTTCCACCCGCGGGCTCAACCCGGAGCCGTCGATCGTCAAATCCTTGGTGATGGTAAGGACGGAAGCCAGCGTGATCGTCTGCCCCGCCAGCGACGGATCGAAGGTGATCAACCCGCCGTTGGCGATGTCCGCAACGGCCTGTCGAAGCGATCCCTCCCCGTTGTCATTGTTGTTTGTCACCACAATCCACGCCGACGGAGTCCCGGTGGTCGTCGGGGTATTGGTCACTGTCGGCGTCGCGGTTTCCGTCGGTGTCGGCGTCCTGGTCACCGTCCGGGTCAATGTGGCGTAATGAGACGTTGCGCCTTGGATGACCTCTTTTACAAAATCCGCCGAACTCCAGGCCAGAGTCGCCGATGATTGGCTTCCCGGCCCCTGGGCGTAAAGCAACCGGACGGGCATGATACCCTCAGGAAGCGAGACGTCCGCCTGATAGGAATGGGGACCTTGTACAAGCCATGAGGAGATTACCGGGGTTTCCAAATCCCCCACATACAAGCTGCCGCCATCGTCCAGGTTGTCCAGATAGAACGTGTAGGAGCCCGCCGCAGGAACCTGCAAATATCCCTGGAAGCAAGCGCTCCAGAAGACGCCGTTCACGCCCGCCGTCGGCGGTTCTCCATTCCAATTGAAATCAACGGCCGACATATACCAATTCGAAACGGAAGGACCGGTCAACGTCTCCCAATTGATCGGATTGTCCAGGAGATAATCCGTCCGCCCGATGTCATTGAAGTAGTACGCGTGAATCGAGCCCGGGTAAAATCCGCGTCCGCCGGCCAGCGGAGGCACGGCCGGATAGGGTATCGCCGGACAAGATCCGGAATCGGGGGGGATCGGCGTGACGGGTTGTGGCGTCAACGTCTCGGTCGGAGATTCGTATCGGGTTAAGGTGGGTGTTATGGGCGTCGGAGTAAAAGGGCGGGTCGGCGTCGGGGTATTCGGCGTCCGCGTGACGGTGGCCGTCGGAGTGGATGTCCGCGTCCTTGTCCGGGTTGTGGTCGACGTCCGCGTCGGTGTATAGGTGATCGTGCTGTATGTACGGGTCAACGTCAGGGTGGAGGTCGGCGTATGGCTGATCTCCGGCGTTTCCGTAACGGTGGGAGTTGCCGTTTCAGTCGGCGGGGTTCCGGTAATCGTCAACGTGGGCGTCAATGTGACGGTGGGAGTGGGGGTGGGACCTTCCTCGAGAACGTCCACGGGGATGGGAGTGTTGTTGTTGGTGCCGTCGCCCAGCTGCCCGTTGGAGTTGTTCCCCCAGCATTTAATCCCTCCGGAGGATGTCAGCGCGCAACCGTAATTCGCCCCCACGGCGAGCGCCGTCACCCCGCTTGCCAATCCGATGGTATCCACGGGTATGGTGCTGGTGGTGTTCGAGCCGTCGCCGAGCTGGCCGAAGTTGTCGCCGCCCCAGCATTTAACCCCGCCGCCTGCGGTCAGGGCGCAGGTATGAAAAGTTCCACCATCCATCGCCAGCACCCCGCTCCCCAGCCCGTAAACATCCACGGGGGTCGTGGAAAGCGTTTTCGTCCCGTTGCCCAGCTGGCCGGTGCTGTTCCCGCCCCAGCATTTAATGCCGCCGCCGGAAGTGATTGCACAGCTGTGGGAAATCCCCACTCCGACGGCTATCATTCCTCCCGTCATACCGACGACGGTGA
>CAZYSF010000458.1:0-4216 GCA_964649635.1 uncultured Anaerolineales bacterium
GGTGGCGGCGGCCTCCCTCGAGATGATCCGGGCCGATCGGGAAATTTCTAAAACCATGGGCGGCCAGTTCTGCGGAATCTATCCGACGGATGGGCCGATGATCGGTGTGGTGGATTTCGTGCCGAACAATTTCCGCGGCCAGGCCGGCACGGCCTACATCGCGCTGTTGATGCTCAGGCTTTCCTTCCGGCGGCGGGGACTCGGATCGCGGGTGCTGGCGCTGGTTGAAAGGCAGGTCCGAAAGGATCCGCGGGTCGAACGGATCCGGATCGGCGCGCAGGTGAACAACCCTTCGGCCATTCAATTCTGGCAGAACCGGGGCTTCCGCATCTATTCCGGGCCGGAGCTTCTGGCCGATCAGACGACCGTGTACCGGTTGGAAAAGGTATTTCCGCCGATTGGCGCGGCGGATCATGATGGAAAGTCGGATCTTTAATGTTGCGGCTGCGGTCAGGATGAGATTTCTCCAGGTGACCGGATGATAAAAATATCCGGGTAGGAGTAATGACGGGAAACGGATATGCTCACCCCAATGGCGTTCGGGTAAAATATCCCCTTCGAGGGTTAAGTTGAATGGTGCGATGAACCGGATGAGTCCCGGAATACCAACATTAGGAGTGAATCATGAGCGAGCAACCCCTCACCTCGGAAATGGCAAGACTTCTTCAGGAAGTAAAACGCGGCGGGCTGGCCTTCCGCCGGATTGAAGCGGCGGAAAAAATCGGCAAGCTGGCGGACAGCCATCCCCGCCTGGTCGAAGCGCTGCTGCGGGCCGCCGGGACGGATGCGTCGGAGGAGGTCCGCAAAGCGGCGGCCGAAGCGCTGCAATCCCCGGTCCATGCGGACGTCCTCGAGGAAAATCCGGGGCTGGCCGAGCTGGCCAAAGTGAAGGAAGTGGAGATTCTCAAACCCTCCGTCTGGGGAATAATTTCCTTCGCCCTCGCGATGATCTCCATTCTCATCATCTATGCGGATGTGTTTTTTCTCGCGGCGTCTCCGGCGGCCGGCTCGGCGGGACCGAGCCTGGATATTTCCCCGTTGTTCTGTTTATCGTTCCTGCTGTCCCTGGTGGGTCTGGTGTTCGCGATCATCGGGTTGCGGCAGTACGGCCGGGTGAAAACATTCAGCCGCCTCGGCCTGCTGTTCAACGGCCTGATCATCCTCGGTTCACTCATCCTGAGCATGGCGGTTCGTTTTATTATCACCTGACCGTTGAAAAATTCCGCCGCCGCCCGATCCTCTCGGCGCCAGCCCGTGTAAGAAGGGGCGGTCGAGCCGGATCTTGCACCGGTCCGGCGGGTGTATCAGGCGGCGGAAAGGGCGTCTTGAAAAAGCGATAATCTCGGTTTCGTTGGCGCACGGGAGCGCCCGTGTATATTTCGGATGGGACGAAGTGGATTAACGCGCAAACCGGCAAAGGCCATTCCGGAAAGGAAAAGGCCGAGGCGGTCATTGCGAGGAGCGAAGCGACCCCGGCCTACCCCAACCGGGGCAGGCGAAGCAATCCCCCCCATTTTTCCGAAGAAGGAGATTGCTTCGCTCCCGGAGCCTGCCTTGAGCGCAGCGAAGGGGTCGCTCGCAATGACTCCCGTTTTTACCCTTTTCAACACCCTGTTAATGTGAATTTGCTGAGGGATGGAGCCGTCCGCCGCTTTTAATGCGATGATAAACGTGACCATTTTTATGCCGAAAGGATGCGACTGACCATGAAAAACAAATCCTCTCTCTGGATGGCACTGCCGATGACGTTCCTGCTTTCGGCGTGCGCCGCCTCAACGCCCGCACCGACCGAAGCCCCCACTCTGGAACCCACCGCCACCGCCGAGCCCAGTATCACCCTGACCTACGGCGATAACGCCCAGGTGGAGCTCGTTACTCCCACCGGGCGGCATGTCTACATCGACGTGTGGAACGTTTCCTTGCTGACCGGGCAGCCTGGGGTGGATGACATTCTGCTCACAACGCATATGCACACGGATCATTATTTCGATGAATTCGTAAATTCCTTCCCGGGCCGGAAACTCATCATGACTACGGGAGAGATCGACTTGCCGGACGTGAAAATCACCGCGGTCGTCTCCGCCCATCTCCCGGCCGACCCGCTGGAAGCCGAAAAGGCGACCAACTTCCTGTTCGTGATCGAAACGGGTGGTCTGCGGATCGTGCATTTCGGCGACTGCGGGCAGCTGTCCTTCACCGACGAACAATTGGCGATGTTTGGCAAGGTGGACTTGGCCGTGACCCAGTTCAGCAACAGCTTCAGCATGATGGACGCGGCCAACCGGACGGGATTCAACCAGATGGACCAGGTCAAGCCGCGGCTGATCCTCCCAACCCACTACGACCGGGCGACGCTCGAGATTGCCGTCGGCCTCTGGCCGGGTTTTTACTCGAAAACCCGCACGATCACGCTGACGCCGGCCTCCATTCCGGAAAAGACAAACCTGCTGCTGATGGGCGCCGAATACACCATCGGCGCATACGCCAGCCTGTATAAATTACCGGAGTGGAAGTAACAAAGACAAGCAGGGCTATCCACAAAGATCAGTGGAGCTTCCAAGCGATCGTCATGCCCGCGCCTGCCCTCGCGGAGCATTCCCGCTCGAATCTGGTCCTTTGAGCGGGAATGCAAGCGAAGCGAGGGTGTACTTAGCGGGCATCCACTCCTGCATATCCCTGCATTCCCGCTGAGAACACCCTCGCATCGCGTTCATCCCGGCGCATGAACCAGACGCGCGCCGGGATGCTTTGCGAGGGCGGGCGCGGGAATGAACCCAACTGGGGCATGGAATCATCCCTGGAAAAATTCGTTTTTCCACATATGGGCAGCCCCTGGATACGAAGGTATTAAACAAGCGATGCCCATCACGCAAGCGCAAATCCTGGAAGCGGTTGAACAATCGGATCTGGCGAACCGCGTCGTTTGCCTGCATGCGTCGCTTAAATCCTTCGGCCCGGTCGAGGGAGGCGCGGATGCGGTCATCGACGCGTTCCTTTCAGCGGGTTGCACGCTGATCGTCCCGGCCTTTTTCTACGACAACCAGGCGCCTCCGCCCCCGGGGTGGTCGATCCCGCAAAATGGCCTGGATCCGGAATGGATCGCCGGACGGACCCATGTCGTCGGCTACGATCCCGATGCCAACCAGATCACCCGCGAGGCGATGGGGGCAATTCCGGCGCGGGTGATTGAGCGGCCGGGGCGGGCCCGCGGGAATCACCCGAGCGATTCGTTCGCCGGGCTGGGCCCGCGGGCGGCGGAGCTGATCGCGGCGCAATCCCCGCTCAACATCTTCGGGCCGTATAAAATAATTTTCGCCGGCCCGCCTGCTTGGTTGGTGCTCGCGGGGGTGGGGTTGACCGCGGCGACCGCGATCCACTTCGCCGAGGAATTATCCGGGCGGCGGTTGTTCCGGCGCTGGGGGATGCTGAAAGACGGAACGCTGTGCGAAACGGAGGAGGGCGGCTGTTCCGACGGGTTCGAAAACCTGGCGCCCGCGGTGGCCTCGCTTGAAAACAGGATTGCCGTGGGCGCCGGCTTGTGGCGGATCTACCCGTTCCGGGAATTCATCGACGCGCTGGTTCCGATCCTGCGTGCGAATCCCTCCATCACCCATTGCGGCGATCCGGAGTGCCTCCGCTGCAACGACGCGGCCAGGGGCGGGCCGCTGGTGTAGAATGTTGGTTGAGGGCCCGATCGCGAAAATCGTATCTATTCAGGTCGGATAAAAAAGTACACCGAAACTCCGAGAAAATCCGAAAACACCGAACATTTATTATTTATGGATAAGATGGCAGTTGATAGTGATAAAGATAAAACAATTGCTTTTCGGTGTATTCGGCGCTTTTCGGCGCCTGCCCCGTGAGCGGTATATGCGAACGGGGTAATCCGTGTACAAAGAAGGAAGTCCGGCTGAGTAGATACAGAAAATCCGCAATTTCGATTATTCGGATTGCCTTCTCGTTGAGGAAAATGTCTTTACGAAAAACAGACGTTCGACCGGCGTTCATTCTACTTTTAGGCTCCATCCTGGCGTGCAATCTTTCCCTGCACACAGGCTCCACCGCCGCGCCGCAAGCCACGGCATCCGCCGGCGAGGTTGTCGCCGCGCCGTCCTCCGAACCTTCCCCGGAGGCGGCTTCCGTGCCGCTTGAAGCCAACGGACCCGCCACGGTGGATGAAATCCTGGCCGAGTGCCCCGCGGCACAGGATATCGCC
>CAZYSF010000459.1:0-1623 GCA_964649635.1 uncultured Anaerolineales bacterium
ACGAAGAGGTTGTTTTTTTTAAGATATTTTATAAATAAAGTTCCTCTACAATCGAGGGTTGGGGCTAAAACCTTTGTCCCGGGGTTTTCAGGCGCCGCATTTTTCGGCAAAGAGTCCGTTATTCAATTATCGTTCTTCATAGCACATCTATCCCACCCGAGCGGCTTGTGTTGTGGAAGGCAGCAGGCTGTTGATCAGAAAGATCAAGATACGGTAGATCGTTGGCGTGCCCCCGATCAGCATCCAGGCGTGCCCCGATCACCCCGGTCGTCATCCCGGCGTGCTTTTAGCCGGGATCCAGCCGTATATGTTTCCTGGATGCCGGCTTGGTGCACGCACGGACTCCCCTTTGCCCCTTGCGGTATAATCCCGCCGATCCCGACCCTTCGGCCCCGCTCTCCCTCGCTACACTCGGGACAGGCACTCGCCTGCCCCGGCGGGGTGGGCCGGGGGCCTCAGGGTGACATTCTCGGCAATCTCAAACTAGAAAAGGCAATGGGCAATGATCGACGTTAATGACCTCCGCAAGGGAGTGACCTTCGAGCTGGACGGCCGGCTGCTCAAGGTGATCGAGTACTCCCACAACAAACCCGGCCGCGGCAACGCCACCATCCGCACCAAGGTGCGCGACCTGCGCAACGGGAACGTGCTGGATAGAACCTTCCAATCCGGCGACCGCGTCCAGGATATCCGCCTCGACCATCACCAGGCGACCTTCCTGTATTCCGACGGCTCCCTGTTCCACTTCATGGATTCGGAAAACTACGAGCAAACGGCCATCGCCGCGATCGTCATCGGCGAGAACGCGCCCTACATCCGGGAAGGCCAGGAAGTCAAACTCACCTTCCATGAATCCGAGCCGATCGACGTCGAGCTGCCGGCCTCGGTCGACCTTAAAATCGTCAGCGCCGAAATGGGCGTCCGGGGCGATACCGCCACCGGCGCGACCAAGAGCGTCACGACCGAGACCGGGTTGAAAGTGAACGTTCCCCTGTTCGTCGAAAACGGCGATACGATCAAGGTCGACACGCGCACCGGGCAGTACCTCACCCGCGCCTGACCCATGCGCACCCGATACGGGAAAGAGTGCACGTACTATTACGAGGATTTCCGGCGCGGCCGGGAACTGCAGGAATGCCGCCTGCTCGGGAAGGGCGGCGGGTGGAAACCGGTCTTGTGCAAAACCTGCCCCCTGCCCGGCATCCTGCTCGCCAACGCCTGCCCGGAAATGGTGTTGCGCGGAACCGTCTCCAGCGGCATTTTCGGTATCGGACGGCGGGTGACGGTCACCACCTGGTGCCGGCGCACCAACCGATCCGGATTCGATCCGCACATCGGCTGCGGGGAATGCCACACGGTGATCAAGGAAATACATCCGCCGGAGTGAATCCGCAGGCTGTCATTGCGAGCGACCGAAGGGAGCGAAGCAATCTGCTTCTCTCGTCGAAAACCGGAGATTGCTTCGCCTGCCCCGGTGGGGTAGGCCGGGGTCGCTTCGCTCCTCGCAATGACATCACCCGAGTTTGTCCGCACCCGTCAAGGGGAATAGCTTCTCCGCCATGATCTCCGCCATCCTCTTCGACCTGGACGATACCCTCCTCGAGAACGACATCGAGCGGTTTC
>CAZYSF010000460.1:0-3958 GCA_964649635.1 uncultured Anaerolineales bacterium
ATCGGCCACACCCGCTACTCCACCACCGGCTCCTCGGTCCTGCGCAACGCCCAGCCTTTCCTGATCGAAACCCGCTACGGGCCGCTGGCCATCTCCCACAATGGAAACCTCGTCAACACCTACGCCCTGCGCCGCGAGCTGCTGCAGAAGGGGGTCGGCCTGCTCTCCTCGTCCGACAGCGAGGTGATCACGCTGATGCTGGCCGGCGCGGAAGGGGCGACCTGGGAGGAGCGCATCCGCACGACGATGCCCCAATGGCGCGGCGCGTATTCGCTCGTGATCCTGACCCGCGAGGGCGTCTTCGCCGTGCGCGACCCGTGGGGCTTCCGCCCGCTCTCGGTCGGCCGCCTGAAGAGCGGCGGCCACGCCGCCGCGTCTGAATCCTGCGCGCTGCGGACGATCGGCTGCGAGGCGATCCGCGAGGTAAAACCGGGCGAGGTGATCCGCCTCTCAAACACCGCCCTTTCCGTTCTGCAGGCGCTGCCGCCGCTCGAGCCGTCCGCGCTGTGCACGTTCGAGCACATCTATTTCTCGCGCCCGGATTCGATCTGGGACGGCCGCAGCGTGCACCACGTCCGCCAGCGGCTGGGCGTGGAACTCGCGCGCGAGGCGCCGGTTGAGGCGGACGTCGTCATCCCGGTCCCGGATTCGTCCATCCCCGCCGCGATCGGCTACGCCCGCGAGAGCGGCATCCCCTACAACGACGGTTTCATCAAGAACCGCTACATCGGCCGCACCTTCATCGAACCGACCGACAGCCTGCGCAAGCAGGGCGTGGCGCTCAAGTTCAACGTGCTGGAGGAAAACCTGCGCGACCGGCGGGTGGTCGTGATCGACGACAGCATCGTGCGCGGGAACACCTCCGGGCCCCTCCTGCGCCTGCTGCGGGAAGCCGGCGCGCGCGAAGTGCACCTGCGCATCACCTGCCCGCCGATCGTCAGCCCCTGCCATATGGGCGTGGATTTCGGCACCTGCGAAGAGCTGATCGCGCACCACCGGACGGTGGAGGAAATCTGCCGCCACGTGGGCGCCGACACGCTCCATTTCCTCTCGCTCCCGAGCATGATGCGCGCCATCGGCCGCGCCACCGGCTACTGCAATGCCTGCTATACCGGCGTCTACCCCCTGGACGTGGAGCCTGAACAAGCCAAGACCGGTTTTGAAAATTCGATCTGCTGACCCGCGCGAAGTTGCGCGCGGAAATACCGGCAAGCATCGCTTGCCGAGTTTATTCTTATAGAGAAGAGGAATTCATCCGATGGAAGAAAAAATAAATCTCCCCGAAACCTTCAGCCTGTTATGGCCCGAAGGCGCGGACCCCTCTCCCGACTCGGACCGGCCGCGCTGGGGTGAACGCACCCGGGCCGATCTCGGGATCGAAACGCTGGCCGAATACCTCAGCCCCGACCCGCTCTACACCCAATCGATCCTTTCCTTCCTGCTCCCGCTGACGTGCGACCTCAAAATCATCCGCTACCGGCAGGAAGTGCTGGAAGATTTCCTCCGCGTCCCGGAAGCGGCCGCGGTCTTCACAGAGCTGCAGGAGCCGCTCCTGGAAATCGAGCGGCTGGGCGGGCCGACTCCGGCGGAGCAGACCCCGCTGCAAAAAACGCTCTACCGCATGGGTGAGCTGGAATTGTATGTGGATTGCGTCGAGAAGCTGTGGACGGTGCTTTCGGCCAACCGCGCGAAGCTCCGATCGGCCGGGCTGCGCCAACTGCTCGAGTACCTTTCCGGCGCGCGTGACGAACCGGCTTTCCGGACCATGCTGGCGGAGCTGCCGAAACTGCGCCAGCGCTACGACACGATCGCCGGGATCACCATCGGCGTAAACCTCGACGACAGCCTGCACCCAATCGGCGCCACCCTGCTTTCGATCCGCCATAAGCCGTTCAAGGAGGGGACCTTCCTGAGCAAGCTCTTCGGGAAGGGCAGCCCCGAAGACGAACAGGGCCTCGCCCCCATCCACGAGCTGCCGCTCAAGCGCGTGTACGGCACGTACGCCTCCGTGGAGACGTTCGCCCGCGAGGATCCGGAGTTATTCCCGCTCTTCAAGGACCTGGACGTCATCCTCAAGAGCATCACCAAGCCGATCGCGCAGATCCTCACCCAGTACCTGCAAGTCAACACGCGCCCGCTGGCCGCCCTGGGCGACGAGGTGGTGTTCTATCTGAACGGCGTGCGGTTGATGAACCGGCTGATCGCCGCCGGGCTGCCCGTCTGCCGGCCGGACATCGCCGCGATGGAAGCGCGCGTTTGCGAGATCGACGACCTTTACAATATAAACCTGGCCCTGGACCTGATGGATTCGCAGGAACCGAAGTCCCTGGCCAAGGCAGTTGTCCGCAACGACATCCATTTCGGCGAGCAGGGCCGGATATTCATCCTGACCGGCCCCAACCGCGGCGGAAAAACCGTTTTCACCCGGTCGATCGGGCTGGCGCAGGTCCTCTTCCAGGCGGGCCTGTTCGTGCCCGGCACCCGCGCGCGCATCAGCCCGGTGGAAGGAATCTTCTCGCATTTCCCGACCGAGGAACAGCCCAGCCTGGATGCCGGGCGCCTGGGCGAGGAGGCGGGGCGGATCCACGAAGTCTTCCGCCGGATCACCCGCCACAGCCTGGTCCTTTTGAACGAATCTCTTTCCACCACGAGCCCGGGCGAAGGGCTGTACCTGGCGCGCGACGTTGTCCGCGCGATCCGCATGATCGGCGCGCGCGCGATCTTCGCCACCCACCTGCATGAACTCGGCGACGTCGCAATAGTCAACGGGGATACCGCCGGCGACAGCCTCGCGGCAAGCTTGGTGGCCGGGAGCGAGACGGTTTCCGCCGCGGATGACGGCGAACCTTCCGTGCGCCGCACATACCAAATCCGGCCGGGTCCGCCGCAAGGCCTCAGTTACGCGCGCGACATCGCGCGCAAATACGGGATCGAGCTGAATCAGATCCTCGCGACTCTGAAGGAGAGGGACGTTCTGTAATCCTCCCCCGTTTTTCGCTTCTGATCTATGAAAAACGGGGGAGGAAAAAGGAGGGGGCCTGTTCCCCATCCCTTCTCCTTCGCTGCCAACCCAACCCCTCCCCTCTCTCCCCTCCCCTTCCCTTAAGGGAAGGGGAGGGGAAAAGAAAAACAAACCACAAAGAATTTTTCCTGGAGGTGGGGTTAGGTTTGCGATTCCCTCCCACCTCTCGGGATTTTCCCACCTCACCCTGCCCTCTCCCAGCTGATGCTGGGAGAGGGCAGGGTGTTGAAAAAGTCGGTCGAGCCCGCCCCGGCGGGTCGGGCCGGGGTAGCCCGCGTTCTTTGCGGGCGTATCGAGAGCGCGCCAAATATCCGGTGGTCCCGATACGCAAAAACCGCTGCTCGACCACCTCGGATACCTTTTTAAACAGCTTGCTAAATCCCCGCTCCCAACGTCTGCTGGGAGAGCCTGTCCCGCCCGCTCTCACGGAGTATCCCCTCTCGCAACTGGTTTTTGAGTGGGGATGTTTACGGAGCGAGGGGAGCGCAGCGACGGGAGGGTGAGGGGTTGTGATATAATTCCCAAAAGCGGCGGAAAAGTTCCCGCCCCCCCGGTTCTCCGTTTTTATACATTCCATTGGAATTGATCGGGTTGCATAATTTTTAACGGCCTGGCCCCAGGCCGGATAGTTTTTTTATCGAATGCTTTTTTCATAAGCCGTTGTCATGCTGAGCGGCTGACTTCCCGCATCCCCACTTATTTCGGGGAAAGCGAAGCATCTGTTTTCCCGGTAAAGCAGACCCTTCGCTTCGCTCAGGGTGACACGGACACAGGTATATCCGATGCTTCAGATGAAAAGGAAGAACCTCTCAAAGAATTTCCGCGTTCCCGCCGCGGCGCAGGTGATCATCACCGGGGTCCTGCCATACGCCTTCTTAGCCTACTACCCAACCTTGCGGCTACTGGATAAAATGAAACCACCGCCGCCGCTCAGCT
>CAZYSF010000461.1:0-4465 GCA_964649635.1 uncultured Anaerolineales bacterium
TGGAGCGCGGGATTTCCGTCACCTCCACCGTGCTGCAGTTTGAGTACGGCGGCTGCATCTTCAACCTGCTGGACACGCCCGGTCACCAGGATTTCAGCGAGGACACCTATCGCACGCTGATGGCCGTCGACAGCGCGATCATGGTGCTGGACGGCGCCAAAGGCATCGAGCCGCAGACCCGCAAGTTGTTCGACGTCTGCCGTAAACGGGGCATTCCCATCTTCACCTTCATCAATAAGATGGACCGCCCGGCGCACCCGCCGCTGGAGCTGTTGGACGAGATCGAAACCGTGCTGGGCATGCAGCCGGTCCCGGTCAACTGGCCGCTGGGAGACGGGCCGGATTTCAAGGGGGTGTACGACCGCCGGCGGCGGGGGATCTATCTATATGAACGGATCGAGCGCAATGAGCGCATGGCGCCGGAGGCGTTCCTCACCCTGGAGGAATTGGTGGCGGCGGGAGCCGTCAACCCCGCCCATATCGAAAAGCTGCATTCGGATATCGAGCTGCTGGACGGTTTGGGAATCGAATTCGACCGGGGGCGCTTCCTTGCCGGGGAGCAAACGGCCGTGTTTTTCGGGAGCGCGCTGACGAACTTCGGCGTGCGCCTGTTCCTGGACGCCTTTGTGGAACACGCCCCGCCGCCCCAGCCGTTCGCCAGCAGCCGGGGGATGGTGCATCCGGAGGAGGACGGATTCTCGGGGTTTGTGTTCAAGATCCAGGCCAACATGGATCCCAAGCACCGCGACAGCGTCGCGTTCGTGCGGATCTGTTCCGGGCGGTTTGAACGCGGGATGCAGGTGACGCATGCGCAATCCGGCCAGACCTGCCGGCTGCAACGCCCGTACAAGCTCTTCGCCAACGAGCGCGAGATCATCGACGAGGCCCGCCCCGGCGACGTGCTCGGCCTGCCCAACGCGGGGGATTTTTTCATCGGCGACACGCTGTGCGAAGGCGCCCCCTTTCAATTCGCGCCCATCCCGCGCTTTCACCCCGAACATTTCGCCCTGCTGCGCAATCTGGATCCGGGCAAACAAAAGCAATTCATCAAGGGGCTCCGGCAACTGGAGATGGAAGGGGCCGTGCAGGTGCTCTATCCCGCCGATGCGTTCAAGCGCGAGCCGGTTCTGGCGGTATTGGGGGCGCTGCAGTTCGATGTGGTCCAGGCCAGGCTGAAAAACGAATACAGCGTTCCCACGGTTTTGGAGCGCCAAGCGCTGGGCACGGCGCGCTGGGTGACGGGCTCCAAGGATGCGATCCTGAAGATGGCGGACCGGGCGGAGATCCTATTATGCCTGGACTCGAACCAGGACTATGTGGCGTTGTTCACCGATCCGCTCTACCTGAAATTCGCCGGCGAGAAATATCCGGAGTTGAAATTCGAGACAATGGCCTAGCGCTCAAAGGGGGCGGTGGGTCGGCGGGGGCGAGCGTCGACCCCAGCCGTCCATCCCGCGTCCGCCCACCGCCTGCCTTTCGATTCTGTTATTTAAGTGGAGATGTATGCGGAACGGGGGAGTGCACAGGTTCGGATTGATTTGAGCAACTGCGAGTATGCGGCGCGGTGCTCCCGGTGGCCGAAAGCGCCTAGCGATACCCTTCCGCCTGCAAATTGAACAATCGCGCATACCCGCCATTCCGTTGTATCAACTCGGCGTGGCTTCCCAATTCCATGATCTTGCCCGCTGCCAACACCGCGATCCGGTCTGCCATACGCACGGTCGAGAACCGATGCGAGATGAGCACGGCGATGCGGCCTTCCATCAACTCGCCGAATCGCCGGAACACCTCATATTCCGCCTCCGCGTCCAACGCGGAGGTTGGCTCGTCCAACACCAGCACTTCGGCCTTCCGCATGAACGCGCGGGCGAGCGCGATCTTCTGCCACTGCCCGCCCGACAACTCCAGACCTTTCTCCCAGCGCCTCCCCAGCATGGTGTCGTAACCCCGGGGCATGTTCTCAATCAGAGCGCTTGCGCCGCCGCGATCCGCCGCGTTCTGAATCCGGGCGAGATCGTCGAGCGCATCCACCTGGCCGAACCCGATGTTTTCCCGCACGGTGAACTGGTAACGCACGAAGTCCTGGAAGATGACGCCGAATCGCTGGTGAAGGCTTGTCAGGTCGTAGGCGCGCAGGTCCTCCCCGTCGAGCAGCACCTGCCCTTCGGTCGGGTCGTAAAGCCGCGTGAGCAGCTTGATCAACGTCGTCTTTCCCGCCCCGTTGAGGCCGACCAGCGCGATGCGCTCACCGGGCTTGATGTGAAGATTGATGCCGCGCAGGACATAGGCATCCGATCCGGGGTAGCGGAAGGATACGTTCCTGAACTCAATGCCGCGGCGGATGGGCGCGGGTGCGGCAAGCCCGTCGGCCGGCGCAACCATCAGCGGCTGCAGTTTCAGATACGCCATCAAATTATCGAGAAACAGGTTGCTCTCATAGAGGCGATTCAAGCTGTCGAGCAGGGATCGGATCGAGCTTTGGGATTGCCGGAAGATGGCCAGGAACATCGTCATGTCGCCCAGGGTGATGATCCCGGCGACTGCGCGCAGGATGATCCACGCATAACTGCCGTAGTAGGCCAGAGTGGATAGCATGCCCCAGCCCAATCCCGCAAGGGTGCGCCGCTCGGCAATGGCGCGGTCTTCCAAATAGAACTGCAGGAAGAGCGTCTGATAGCGTTTAAAAAGCGGCAGGCCCAGCCCGAAGAGCTTGATCTCCTTGACGGTGTCACTGCCCGTCAGGAGCGTCTCCAGATAGTTCAATAGCCGGGCTTCCGGTGCACGGCGGCTGACGGCACGAAACGCACGCTCGGCGTATTGGGACTGGGAGAGGAAGGCGGGGATGGCGGATGCGAAGACGATAACCGTGAGCCACGGGCTGAATCCCACCAGCAGGACGACAAGGGAGATAAGCGTGATGACTTGTTGCACCATCTGCAGTGTGGAATTCACGATGCTAAACGCGCTGGAATCCGCCTGGCGCCGCGCATTCTGCAGGGTGTCGTAAAAGACGGGATCTTCGAAGAACTGCAGGTCCAGGCTGATCGCCTTGTGAATGATCAAACTATTGACCTGGTTCGTCAATTGGGTCTGGAGGATGCGGTCGAAAAGAGAGCGCACCTGGCCCGTCAGGGAACCGACCAGCACAAGGGCGAACTCCAATGCGAGGTAGGGCGCGACGTAGCGGAGTCCGGCGGCCGGTTCCAGGCCCAGGCGCGCAGCGTTGACGATTCCGTCGATGATCAGCTTGCCGGCCCATGCCTGCGCAGCGGGCAGGACGGCTGCGACGAATGTCAGGCCGGTCCCCGCCAGCGCGGCGGGCCGGCTGGCCGACCACACCAGGCGGAACGCTTCCGGTGTATTGCGCAGCGTCTCCCAAAAATCGCGCACCTGATGGCCGATGCGGGTGGTCAAAGAGCCCGGGACTTTGCCGGGTGGGAATGAATTGGATGAATTCAACGCTGTACTCCGGGTGGTCGTTTCTGAAACAGATTTATTAGGCGTGTTTTAACCGTCCAGCCGCACCCATTCTGCAGCCCAATCGGTGCGTGAGTTGAAGCGGGCCTCGGTGCGGCGATTATGCGAGTGGGGGTTAATGGTCTCCCGGGCGATCAAAAGCCTGCCCCGGTGTGCACTCAACCTGGGGCCTGCCCAAGCGTGCTATTGGCCGGGGCTTCATGCTTCATAGGAACCCCGCCTTCGGCAGGGGATAATCGCGGTTTCTTTTATTGGGTGTTGCTCAACTCGCACAGCGCATTCCAAAGGGCTTCCGCCTGCGCCATAATCGTGACCTCGGATCCTCCCGTCGGCCGGACGATCATCAGCCGGCCTCCCGGTTTATAGAGGTACAACACGACGCCGCCAAGATCGAAGAATTGTTTTTGGTCGGCGAATTCGACGGAGTTGGAAAGCTGCAAATACCGGCGGGGGTTGGGGCTGCTGAGCTCGTCCCAGATTTCCCTGGCCGCGTTCCCCTTGACGTTGATTTTTTGGCCGTTCCCGCCGTCGATCGTGAGAAACGTCGACTCGGGCCGGTTGGGGTACGAAACCAGGTTGTAGACGTAGCCGGTTTCCGCGTCGAGAAAGTTCGAGATATCCTGGGGACGCAGGGGATCGGCCGGCGAAACGGGGCTTTTCAGGAACCGCGTGGGATCAATCGGAATGACCATTTTTACCGCCTCCAAAGAAGGATGGAACAGCCGCGACCGGTATTTGACGATAGGCTCTATTGTACATTGTTGGTAGGAAAAGGCGGAATCGGGGAGCGCCTGCCCTCGGGGAGCATCACCTATCGCTTCTGTTCTTTGAGTGGTGATGTCTGCGAAGCGGGGGCTTGCCCCGGCCGTTTTGAAAAATACCATATGGGCAAGGATTCATCCATCCAATATGCAGCCAACCGCCGGTCGGCGATCTGCCCCTCACCGAAATTGGCCTGAAAAAGGCTTTATTAAATGAAGCATGAATT
>CAZYSF010000462.1:0-5100 GCA_964649635.1 uncultured Anaerolineales bacterium
GCCCGACCGCCACGCGTTGACGATCATGGCGAGGAGCGCAAGCGCCATGCCGGCGCCTTTGATCAGGAGCGCCGTGGAGAGCAGGTACCCCAGCGGGGCGCGCTTCCAGAGCAGGATTCCGCCGACCATCGCCAGCGGCACGACGACCCCCAGATCCAGCACTTGGATGAACAGTGTAGTGTAGCTGAGCAATCCGTACGGCGGTTTTCCGGAAAACAATTCCGGCACGATCCGTCCCGACCAGGCGATAAAAAGGAATGCGGCTGTGCCGAAGCAGAGGGCGATGATCCCCCGCCGCGGAAAACCCTCCGCGCAATGCGCCGGAAGCGCGGGCAGGTCGATTTGGGCCGCCGCCAGCGCCACCGCAAAGATGGAAAGCCCGAACAGCGCCACGTACACCAGGAACAGCGGATTGAACCAGATCCCGAAGGCGCCGGCGGCATACGTGTAGAGGAAGTAGCCAAGGACTCCCGTCTGCAGCAGCCGGCCGCGCAGGGAACCGCGGTTAGCCGCGAGCAGCGCGATTGCCAGAACGGGCACGCCGATGAACAGCGTGACCGCATCCTGAGCCTGGGCCTGGACGACGCCTTCGAACGGATCGTAGAAGTACAGGCCGGACCCGTTGATGATCACCCGTTCGCCCATGACCGACACGAATTCGAACGGCTCGCCCGCGGCCGGCCAGAACAACCCGGTACCGGCGGCGAATGCCGAGAGGATGAGGATCGCGATCGTGAGGATGGTTAAGATTCTTTGTTGCGACATAGCAAGGGTTCCTTTCCCATCCCCTCCCGTAGGGGCGACCCAATGGGTCGCCCCTACGGGAGGGATGGCGCTAGATCATCAATTCCGCGGCCCAACCGCGGATCTTGGTCCAATCCCGCAAATCCCCTTCCGGCGAGCCGACGATGCGGCCGATGCTTTTTTCCAGGAAGGATAATTTTTCCGGATCGACTTTGCCGGCGAAGAACGCCGTGGATACCGGCGTTATTTCCTTTACTACCGGCGCGATGTAAGCCTGCCGGCCGGCGCGGGCTTCCTCGCTTTCACCCAGGGCCATGATATGCGCGGTGAAAATCGCCACCGGCATGCGCTGAAGCGGTTCATGGAACCGTGCCGCAAATTCGACCGCGGGCGCCAGCCATTGCCCGAACCGGACCGCGCTGCCGAGGACCACGGTCGAATATCCGGCAAGATCCTTCACATCCTCCGCCGGCGCCACCTCCGCGGTCCGGCCGCAGGCGGCGATCTCTTCGGCGAGAGCCCTTGCGATCTCGCCGGTCGACCCGCACTTTGAGGCGTAAACAACCAGGACTTTTCCAGCCATGATGTTTTCTCCTGAGATGAAACCGCAAAAATGTCACCTTGAGCGCAGCGAAGGGTCTGGAAACGCAGAAGCAGATGCTTCGTTTCGCTCCGCATGACACCCTTTTGTAAAGGTTACGATTGTCACCACCGGCGGTGTTTTGGCCGCCCCGTACGACGTTCCGCCGCATGTCAGACACGCCGCACCAAGCGCCACGGCGGAACAACCGAGAAATCCGCGTCTGCCGATTTTTCCCATGGTTTTCCCAAGATAATTAAACGGTGTTTACTTAGGTTTAAAAAAATGAGCCGTCATTTCTTGCGGGCCACGTTATCGATCATCGCCACCAGCAGGTCGTCGAAGAATTTGTCGAACTCCTTGCCGTAGGCTTTCATGACCGTCAAACGGAGCATCGCCGCGCCGTGCACGGTGATCCACATCTGGAATGCCAGCATCGCCGCATCGAACCCGGCGGGCAGACGGATCTCACCGCTGCGCACGCCCTGCTCCACCATCGCGATGACCGGTGCGAACTGGGGATTCTTGCGAATCTCCTCCGGCGTCCCGTACGGCAGGTCCGGTGAGTTGAACATCAGCTGGTAGTGCTCCGGATAAGCCGCCGCAAAACGCAGGTATTGCCGGCCGCTTTCCACGATCATATCCCGCGCGCCCAGCCCGGGCGGCATAGCCGCATCCATCGCGCCCGAGATCGCCCAGCTTTCCTCGCGGATCGCCTGCAGGATCTCTTCCTTGTTGTCGAAGTGCTTGTAAATCGCGCCCGGCGTGTAATTCAACGCCTTGGCCAGTTTGCGCATCGTGAGCCCGGCCAGCCCCTTTTCGAGAAAGAGCTTCCTGGCTTTATCGAGGATCTTCCGGCGCGAGAGGTCCCGGCGCTGCGGGACGTGCATTTTTCCGGCCATCGCCCGAATAGTAAACGGTGTTTACTTATTTGTCAAGGGCGGCTGTCCCATCCCCCTCTCCCGGCCTTCGGCCACCTCCCCTCGCTTTGCTCGAGGACAGGCTCTCCCCCTTCCCGAGCTCGGGAAGGGGGAGAGGGGAATCTGAGATCCGGAGCTCTTCCGGATCGCGGACGGGGCGGGAAAAAAGTAGGGTGGGTTGACGCGCTGATGAAAAATCGAGCAATAAGAATAATTGGCGGTGCGTCAACCCACCCTACGAAGACTGCAGCCCAATTGAAGGAAGCCGATATTGCGGATTTGGCTCCGGGGTTTTTAGAATACTGCCCGCCCCGGAGGGTACGACCATTTCCTTCGTGCGAATACTTCCCAATATAAATCAATGGACCAAATGGAAATCTGATATACATTTTAGCCAATCGGGTCACCCGATTGCGGAATAAAGCCGGAAGGAGCATTAACCTATGCGGAAAAGCATCCGGGTTTTTCTCGTTTTAGCGGCTGCGGGTGCCCTCGCGGCGTGTAATTTTTCCCCCGGCGCCCAGGCCACGACAGCCTCGCCGGCAACCGCCACGTCCACGAAGGGATCCATCCCGGTCCCGGCGACCGATACGGTTTCGGCGGTCACCGCCGCCTTCCCGGGTTCGCCGCCCGGCGAACCCCCCGCCTCCGTCGGCTCCTGGTTGACGGATCCGCTGACTCCCGCCAAAACCAAAGACGGCTACGCCATCGCCGGCGATGATTTTGCGCACAACCTGTTCGAACGCCCGCTGGATAAGGCGCTTGCCTACCGGCCGGATCTCGACATCGTCGGCGCCTCCCTGACCTCGGACAGCCAATGGCTGTACATAGCCATCCAGCTGTATGGGAGCGACACCGAAACGAAAACCCTCGCCGCAAATTACGGCGTCGAGCTGGATGTGAACCTCGATGGACGGGGAGATTTCGCAGTCTGGGCGCAGCCGCCCTTCACCACCACCTGGTCGCGCGATACTCTGACCGTCTACGGCACGTCGACCAATATGGTCGGCGGCACGCACCCGCTCCTTTCCGATGCCCCCTGGATAGGCGAAACCTACAATAAAATTCTCTTCGACGAAAAGACCTCCCCGGACGTGAATGCAGCCTGGATCCGCGTTTCGCCGAAGGATCCCAAAATCCTGGAGATTGCCATCTCGCCGGACATCATCCAGAAACCGAACCGGTTCCTGTGGAATGCGTGGGCCGACGACGGCCTCAAGGATCCGACCCAGTTCGATTACAACGACGTCTTTACCAAGAAGGAAGCCGGATCGCCGTATAAGTGGGATCCGGAATATCCCCCCAAAGCCCTTTCAGCGGTGGACAACACCTGCCGCGCTCCGTATGGATTCAAACCCAACGGCAGTTTACCGGGACTATGCGAGTCGCAACCCGCGCCCGGTCCGGGGCCCACCCCCACCCAGACGTTGATCCCGGGCCCGGATTAACACCAGCAAGGAATGGCGCTCCGTGGTTCTGATCAATTAAAAAAGCCCTCCGGGTTCAATGGATCCCGGAGGGCTTTTTTATGCCGGCTGAAAACGAATACCGGCGCAGGGACACCGGTCCACGCGTCCGCGGGCGGGCTTTTCGATCGTTATTCCCGCGTGTTCTAAGCGGGAATCCAGGGGTTGCAGAAATGGATGCCCGATCCCCCCGTCATCCTTTTTCCGAATGTTCCCGGCACACCCAGCGCCAGGCGCGCCCATCGCGCGCGGGCAAATCGGCCGCGGCGTCCGGCCCCCATCCGCCGCGCGGGTACCCCAGCATTGGCGGCGCGTCCGCACGCTCCCAGCCGGCGATGACCGGATCGATCAGCCGCCAGCAGATCTCGATGCTGTCACTGCGGGTGAAGAGCGAGGCGTCCCCGTTCAGCGCGTCCGCGAGCAGGCGCTCATATGCTTCCGGCAGCGCGCCCTCGAACGATGTGCGGTAGTGAAAATTCATGTCCACCGCGCGGATGTCGCGGTTGCTGTCCGGCACCTTGGCGTCCAGGCAGAGGTGTATCCCCTCGTCGGGCTGGATGCAGATCGAGAGGATGTTGGGGGAGCATTCCTTGCAGCCTTCCATCTCGAAAACCTGGAAGGGCGGCCGGCGGAACTCGACCATAATTTCAGACCGCTTTTCCGCCAGCGCCTTGCCGGACCGCAGATAAACCGGCACGCCCTTCCAGCGCGGATTGTCGATCCGGAGCTTCAACGCGGCGTAGGTCGGGGTTTGCGAGCCGGGCGCCACGCCTTCGGTCCCGCAAAATCCGTCGTACTGCCCGCGCACCGTGTCCGCGAGGCGGATCGGGCGGATGCGGCGGAACACCCGGTACTTCTCATCGCGAACCGCGTCCGCAGAAAACGACGCGGGCGGCTCCATCGCCACGAGCGCCAAGAGCTGGAGCAGATGGTTCTGAAACATGTCGCGCAGGACCCCGGCCTTGTCGTAATACGGCGCGCGCCGGCCGACGTCCACGGTTTCCGCGACGGTGATCTGGATGTTGTCCACGTACCGCCGGTTCCATACCGGCTCGAAGATCGTATTGGCGAAGCGGAAGAAGAGGATGTTCTGGGCGGTTTCCTTGCCCAGATAATGATCCATGCGGTAAACCTGGTGTTCGTCGAAATATTTATGAATGAGAAAATTAAGCGCTTGCGCGGAACCGCGGTCGCTGCCGAAAGGTTTTTCAACCACCAGGCGCCGTCCGATGCCCTCCGGCCGCGCCATCCCCGCCCGCCCCAGGGCTTCCACAATCACCGGGAAGAACTCGGGGGCCGTCGCCAGATAGTACAGGCGGTCGGCCGGACCGTTTTCCAGCTTCCGGAGGAAGCCTTCCAATCCTGAATAGGATTCAGGGCTGTCCAGGCG
>CAZYSF010000463.1:0-4658 GCA_964649635.1 uncultured Anaerolineales bacterium
AAGCGCGGCACGTTCCGCGTGCTCCAATTCAAATCCAACAAGGATATGATGACCTGGATCCCGAAATTCATCAACACCTACAACAAAACTTTTGTGAAGAACTGGGAGTACTACCCGCTCTCGGATCACGAAGTGAATTTCGTCGTCGACAACATCACCCAATTGATCAACTACGATTTCATGAAAATCATCGCCCATGAGGATGACGTGGTCGGTTTTGTGATCGCCTTTCCCGACGTATCCGCCGCGCTGCAACGCATCCGGGGTTACATCCCCCCGTTTTCATTCTTAGATCCCCTTCCTTCTCCGCTGGCGCTGATCGATATTCTGCGCGAGGTGAACCGCACCGATTGGATGGCGGTCAACGGGGCGGGCATTCTCCCGGAATATCGGGGGCTCGGCGGCAACGTTTTGCTTTATACGGAATTGGAAAAAACCCTCAACATGCACCACCAGCAATTCAAGTACGGGGAAATGTGCCAGGTGGCGGAGACGACCAAGGAAATGCGCGCGGATCTGATCAATATGGGCGGGACTCCCCATAAAAACCACCGCGTCTTTATCCGGGATCTGTAAACGCGGTTTGCTTTCGGCTTCCTTTTTGACCATCCACGAAATTCTTGTGGATGGTTTTTTCTTTTCCGGCTGGAATTGGAACGGATACATCCTTCGGACGGGTTTTCCCGACCCGCCGGTCGGTAACTATTGGATGGAATACAAGATCGCGATAAGAAATCCGCAAGCAACGCTCCCGTTCGTTCGAGGAATTCCATTAAAGAAGAGAGGCAATTCGGAAAATTTTCAACTCGGATCAACCGAATGCGTTCGTGCGAACCCCGGCACGGATTCAAATTAACGATAGTTTAATCTTCGGGATCCTTCCCTGTGATAGAATTTTTTATAGACAAGTCTTCGGGTGCCCCCCTCACCCGAGGACTTGTCTATTTATCGGGAACTTCATTATTTGTCGGGATTGCCTATTCCCCCCTCCCGGGGTAGACTTCACCCGGTTTACCATGCGAATCCTGGTTGTCTCCGATATCCATGCGAATCTCACCGCCCTGGACGCAGTGCTCGAAGACGCCGGGATGTTTGATGCTGTATGGTGCCTGGGCGATCTCGTCGGCTACGGACCGGATCCGAACGAATGCGTTCAGCGCATCCGGGATTTCCCCGAAGTCCTGTGCATCGGCGGCAACCATGACAAAGCAGCCATCGGCGACCTGTCGCTGGATGCCTTCAACGGCGAAGCCCGCCGCGCGCTCGAGTGGACTCACCGCCAGTTAACCCCTGAGACGATCCAATTTCTTCACGATCTTCCGGAACGGCAGGTGCAGGAGCCGTACACACTCGCCCACGGAAGCCCGCGCCGCCCGCTTTGGGAATACCTGCTGGACGCGCCCCGGGTGCAGACCAGCTTCGCCTTCTATAAAACGCTCTATTGCCTGGTCGGACACAGCCACGTCGCCATCGCCTTTCAGCTCAACGAACGCAACCGGTGCGTGACGTATCTTCCCTCCCACAGCAGCACGTTCGTCCTCGGGTACCAGCGGATGATCATCAATCCCGGTTCCGTCGGCCAGCCGCGGGACCAGGATCCGCGCGCCGCGTACTCCCTCCTGGATACCGATACCATGGAATGGGAATGGCACCGGGTGGAATATTCCATCGAGACGGTCCAATCCCGAATGCGGCTCGCCGATCTTCCATCCCGCCTGATCCTCCGCCTCGAAGAAGGCTGGTAAGCCTTGCGGCCTTCCGGAACCTTCGCCGCCGCTGCGGCGTCGGGTAAGGTGTAACCCATAACACCCGGGAATTCTTCAGGAGGAGATATGAAAAAAGCCGTTCTTTCCCTTTCCTTCATCGTAATACTGCTACTCAGCGCCTGCGGGGCGGCCACCATGGCCTCTCAGAACACCGAATTCGACATGGTGATGGGGGGCGGTGCTGCGGTGCCGGAAAGCGCCGCCCGTGAAAAGGCCGACGCCCCGTCGGATTCCGCGCTTCCGGAACCGGCGGCCAATCCGGCCGACCGGATCGTCCTGATGGATGCGTCGCTGACGCTGGTCGTAAACGACCCCTCCGACGCGGCCTCGAAAATCACCGACATGGCGTTTGCCAAAGGCGGCTGGGTGGTGGAATCCAACATCACCCAGAGCGTCTACGGCGAGGCGGGCGAAAAATATTACGCCGGCCAGATCTCGATCCGGGTGCCCGCCGACTCGGCCGACGAGTTGAAGGCCACCCTGGCGGAGATCGAAGCGCTGGCGGTGGAGGTAAAAAGCCGTTCGCTGAACGGCCGCGACGTCACCGCCGAATATACCGACGCGCAATCGCGCCTGCGCAACCTGCGCGCCTCGCAGGAGCGCCTGCTGAAAATCATGGAGACCGCCGCGGATCCCGAAGATGTCCTCGCGGTGGAGGCGCAGTTGCGCCAGGTGATGGGTGAAATCGAGGTCCTGGAAGGCCAGATCAATTATTACGACACCGCCTCGAAGTATTCGCTCATCACGATCACGCTCCAGCCGTACATCCCCTCCCAGCCGATCTCGATCGGCGGCTGGCATCCGGAGGGAGTGGCCAAGGAAGCCCTCGAAGACCTGATCCACGGCCTGCAGGATCTGGTGGATGTCCTCATCCGGCTGGGCATCTGCGGAATCCCGGTGCTGCTCGTGATCGCGTTGTTCGTAGCGCCGTTTGTTCTGGTCACGCGCTACTTCGTGCGCCGTTACAACAAGCGTCACCCGCCGAAAACCTCCGCATAACCAAACCAGGCCCGGCGCCCGCCGGGCCTTTTTATTCCGTTTGATTCCCGGCGGCAATCGGGTAGAATGCTTTTATGGAATCCGCGTCCCCCCGCCGCCTGCTCGACGAACGTTTCAACGCCGTGCAAACCGAATTGTTGCGCATGGGCGAGCTCGTCGCGCGGGCCATCGACCAATCCGTGCAGGCTTGGCGCGGACGCGACCGCTCCCTCGCCGAGCGGGTTGTCGCCGGCGACGCGGAGTTGAACCGGATGCGGTACGAAGTGGAAGAATCCTGCCTGGCGCTGATCGCGACCCAGCAGCCTACGGCGGGCGATCTGCGCGCCATCCTGGCCATGGACACCCTCGCGGTGGAACTCGAGCGCATGGGGGATCACGCCGAGGGGATCGCCAAGATCGTCCTGCGCATGGGCGACGAACCGCCGATCCAGCCGCTTCCGGAAATTCCCGCCATGGCGGAATTGTGCCGGAAGATGCTGGCCGAAAGCCTGCAGACCTTCGTGGCGCGCGACCCGAAAGCCGCGCACCGGGTGGGCGAACAGGACGACGAGGTTGACCGCCTCTACCGGGCTTTGTTCGACCGGGTCGTGGCCGCCATGGCCAAAGACCCCTCGATTGTCGAACGCGGAACGTACCTGTTATGGATTGCGCACAATCTCGAACGCATCGGCGACCGGATCACCAATATCAGCGAACGCGTGATCTTTATGACCACCGGCCAGATCGGAATGATCTACCCGTAAATTCCGCCTCTGAACCCGGATGCGGCTCTGTTCCGGCCGCGATCCGGCGGCCCTGCCGGTCTTGCGCGCCGGCAACCGCCCGGGAGCCGAAGTGACCCTGCGGCATACTTTCCCGCCCGATCCCCAAATTTCCCTACGCGAGCGCATGGTCCGCGACCAGGTGGAACGGCGCGGCGTGCGCGACCCGCGGGTTCTGGAGGCCATGCGCACCGTACCCCGGCACCTGTTTCTTTCCGGTCTCGAACGCTCCTCCGCTTATAACGACACCCCCCTGCCGATTGGCTGTCATCAGACCATCTCCCAGCCGTACATCGTGGGCTTCATGACGGAAGCCCTGGCGCTCAAGGAGCCGGAGACGGTCCTGGAGATCGGGACGGGGTCCGGTTATCAGACGGCGATCCTCGCCTGCCTGGTCCGGAAGGTCATCTCGATCGAGCGGGTTGCCGATCTGGCGGATCGGGCCCGGGAAAACCTGCTCGCGCTCGGCATCGATAACGCCGAAGTCATAGCCGGTGACGGGACCGCCGGCTGCCCGGATCGGGCGCCGTTCGATGCCGTCCTGGTCACCGCCGGCGCTCCGGAAGCACCCCGGCCGCTCTTGGAGCAGCTTGCTTCCGGAGGACGTCTGATCGCGCCCGTCGGCGGACGCTCGATGCAGGAATTGGAGTTATGGACGCGGACCCGGGCGGGTTTCGATCAACGCCGCCTGATCCCCGTCGTGTTTGTTCCCCTGATCGGTGAATTCGGTTGGAAGGAATGAACGCCCGTATCCGGCGGCTAGGCCCGCCTCCGAATGCCGATCATCCGGTTTGAGAATGATAAAATTTTACGTATACGGCCGTTCTGCATTCCGACTCCATCCACTCCCGGCCGGGCGAAACGGTATGCATAAACTCGCGCGGTTCTCTCTCGTCTTTTTCCCCGCCTTTTTTTGTTCGTGCAATCTGGCGATTACGCCGGTTGCGCCCTCGCCCACCCATTCGCCGACCGCAACATTCACGCCCACCGCCACCGCAATTCCTACCGAAACCCCCACGCCCTCTCCCACTCCGCGACCGGCAGCGAAGCGGGTGGTCATCATCTCCGTCGATGGGCTCCGGCCGGACGGCCTGCTGCAGGCTAACATCCCGCGGATCAGCGGATTGATCAA
>CAZYSF010000464.1:0-5933 GCA_964649635.1 uncultured Anaerolineales bacterium
AAGCCGTGCTGGTCATCCTCGAGGCCCTGGATACCACCACCACAACGACCCAGATTGCGTTGTACGCCCTGAAGCACGAGGGGCTTGTGTGGGATATCATGTGCTTCACCTCGGCGGACGAAATGTCGGAGCGCCTCCCCGAATTTAACCGGATGGTGGAAACCTTCCGGGTACTGCAAGCCTCCTGATGCGGCAAACCATTCGACGCACGCAATACTGCGCGCATCCCCCGGCGGCCGTGGAATTGCTTTGATCCGTGACTTTACCCGCCCCAGACCGGCCCCTTGACAAATAGATGATTGTCTATATATAATTCCATGGAATGGAAGGAACCATGCCCGACCTGCATAAGGAATCCGCTCCGGTTGAATTCGCCAAGGCGATCGCCGACTCCACCCGGCAGAAGATCATGAAATTCTGCTGCTGCGACTGGCGTTCCGTCACCGATATCGTGGATCACATGCGCGTCACCCAGCCGACGGTCTCGCACCACCTCGCCATCCTGCGCGACGCCGGCCTGGTGGACATGCGCCACGAAGGCAAGCAAACCTTCTACCGCCTGGACCAGAAGCGGATCGTGAATTGCTGCGGCGTGCTGGAGCACACCTTCGCGCCCGGCGAGGAAGACGTTCATGCACCGGCAAGACCGCGCCGATGACTTTTTTTAAAGGGATGCATAGAAGGTTTTCGATGTGAGGGGTTAGGACAGGGCACGGGAAGAATGTGCGGTAAAAGATCGGATTTCAATTCACAAAAAGGAGATCATCCAATGGCGGATTCCAATCCCAAAGAAATCCACTCGGCCGTGCGTGAGTTTTATGCCCGGAAGGCGCAGTCGTTCGGTGAGGGCTGCTGCGGTTCCGGCAGCAGCTGCTCCTGCGCCACCCCGAAGAATTATCCGGCGGAGGAATTGCAAACGCTCCCGAAAGACCTGGCGGACGTGACCCTCGGGTGCGGGAACCCGATCGCAAAAATCGATATTCACCCGGGCGACACCGTCCTGGATCTCGGCTCCGGCGGCGGATTGGATTGTTTTCTGGCCGCCCAAAAGGTTGGACCGGGCGGGCGGGTGATCGGCGTGGATATGACGCCGGAGATGATCGGGAAGGCGCGCGCCAACGCCGCCCGGATCGGCGCGGCGAACGTCGAATTCCGGCAGGGGCAGATCGAAGCCATTCCGCTGGCCGACGGCGAGGCGGATGTCGTGATTTCCAACTGCGTGATCAACCTCTCGCCGGATAAACCCGCCGTCTTCCGGGAGATGTTCCGCGTGCTGCACCCGGGCGGCCGCGTGGCCGTATCGGACATCGTCACCCGCGGACCGATGAGCCCGCTGGTGGCGAAATCGCTCCCAAGCTGGGCGGGCTGCATCGCCGGCGCGTTGGATGTGGAGGAGTACCGGCGCGGTCTGGCCGACGCCGGTTTCACCGATGTGGCGGTGGCCGCCTCCGGCGAGACTCCCTTTTCCGGCACGGCGCAGCTCGCGGGCGGATTGCCGTTTTCCGCGTTGATCACGGCGCGCAAACCGTAAACCCCCTCCTTTATCCTCCCCCGTTAGCGGACGGACAAAACCGCTAACGGGGGAGGTTTGATTCCAAATCCCCCCTTCAAGTGCACTGCTTGACGGGGGAGGGGAAGGGACGGGGCTGTGCTAAAATCCATGGGAGACGGCTCTTGGAGGAGACCCATGGATAACAACCGACCCCGCGGTAAATATTTCGAAGAACTCATCCCCGGCCAGAAGATCTTCACCGCCGGACGGACCGTCACCGAGGCGGATGTGACCGCCTTCGCCGGACTATCGGGGGATTTCAACCAGATCCACATCGATGCCGATTACGCCGCCAAGGGGCCGTTCGGCCAGCGCGTGGCCCACGGCCTGCTGGTGCTCTCGATCGTCTCCGGTCTGGCGGTCCAGACCGGCGTGATGGACCGCACGGTGCTTGCCTTCCGGGAGATCGCCGAGTGGAAGTTCAGCCGGCCGGTTTTCTTCGGAGATACCGTCCGCTGCGAGATGGAAGTCGTCTCCACCAAACCGTTTCCCCGCCTGGGCGGCGGCGCGGTGGAACTTGCCCTGACGGTTAAAAATCAAAAAGACGAAAGCGTCATGAGCGGGAAGTGGATCGTGCTGATCCAAAGCAAACCCGCCGCCTGAGATGGACGAATCCTCCGCGGATCGTTTCCGCCGTTTGCAGCGCAGCCTCGACGAAACCGGCGATTGGGACGAGGAGGATGAAGAGGCCGCTGCCGCCGGTGAGGAATCACCGCCGGCGGCCGATTCCGCCGAAACGAAAGGCGAGGAATCGAATCCCGCCGTGGAACCCTCCGGACCGGCGCCGGCGGAAGAATCCGAACCAGACGGATTGCCGATCCCCGGCTGGGATGAATTGCAGCCCGAGGTGGAATCCGCGGAATCGGGCGCAGCCAAAGCGGCGGGCCAAGCCGGAGACGAATCCGG
Source organism: uncultured Anaerolineales bacterium (assembly GCA_964649635.1). Lineage (GTDB taxonomy): Bacteria > Chloroflexota > Anaerolineae > Anaerolineales > RBG-16-64-43 > JAFGKK01. The sequence continues at coordinate 2,459 of CAZYSF010000464.1, forward strand.
CACTGCTCCGGAGGTAAAAGGAGATGTTCCGCTCAAGGGGCCGGACCGGACGCCGCGCATCCCGCAATGGCGGGCGCGGCGGCGCACAACCCGGACCGGGCCGCTCCCGGCCGGCGGCGAATCCTCCACCTCCGGGTTTCCGCGCGCTAAACGTTCCCGCGGCCGAGCCGCCCGTTCCTGCCTGTTCCGGGTGGTGCTGACGGGTGTGTTCGCCGCCACCGCGGCCTTCTTCCTCACGGCGGGATTCATGCTTTACGAATATTTTCAAATCGCCTCGACCCTGCCTTCGGTTGAGGACCTCCGCTCCCGCACCGCGCAATTCGAAACCACCCGCATTTACGACCGCAACGGAAAACTCCTGTACGAGATCCTCGACCCGAATGCGGGCCGGCGGACGTATGTGCCGCTGGAGCGGACCTCGCCCTACATGCTGGCGGCGACGATCGCCGCCGAAGATAAAAACTTCTTCAGCCATCCGGGATTCGATCCGATGGGAATCCTGCGCGCCTTCACCCAGAATATCACTTCGGGCGAGACGGTCTCCGGCGCGTCCACCATCACCCAGCAGCTGGCGCGGATGGTTCTGATGACCCCGGAGGAACGCTCGGAAATTTCCTACATCCGCAAGGTGCGCGAGGCGCTGCTGGCGGTGGAGATCACGCGCCGCTATTCAAAGGAAGAAATCCTGGAGCTTTTTCTGAACGAAAACTCCTACGGCAATCTGGCCTACGGGGTCGAGGCGGCCGCCGAGACGTACTACCAGACGACCGCGGACAAACTCACCCTCGAGCAGGCCTCCCTGCTGGCCGGGCTGCCCCAGGCGCCGTCGGTGTACGACGTGTACAACAACCGCGATGCGGCGCTGGAACGGCAGCGCCAGGTGCTGGTGATGATGATTGAGGCCAGCGAGGAGCAGCATTGCATCTTTGTCGGGTATGCCATGCCGGAAGTATGCGTATCGGCCGACGACGCCGTGGACGCCTGGACGGCGGCGCAATCGGCCGTGTTCTCCACGCCGGATGTCTTCATGCGTTACCCGCACTGGGTGAACTACATCCGCCAGCAGCTGGAATCGATGTACGATCCTCAGACCATTTACCGGTCCGGATTTCAGGTCTACACCACGCTGGATCCCGGATTGCAGGATCTGGCGGAAGGCGTGGTTCAGCGGCAGGTGCAGGCCCTGGCCGATAAGAGCGTGACCGGCGGCGCGCTGGTCGCCCTCCGGCCGGGGACGGGCGAGATCCTGGCGATGGTCGGATCGCCCGATTTTTACGCGCAGCCGGCCGGCCAGGTGAACATGGCCATCCGCGCCCGGCAGCCGGGATCGGCGATCAAGCCGCTGACCTACCTCGCCGCTTTCGAAAACGGGTGGACTCCCGCGACGCTGATCTGGGATGTGCCGGCCGAATTCCCGCCGTCGAACGATCCTTACGATACCAATCCGCCGTACAAACCCGTCAATTACGACAACAGGTTCCACGGACCGGTGACGCTGCGTTCGGCCCTGGCCAATTCCTACAACATCCCGGCTGTGAAAACGCTGCAGGCGGTGGGCATCTACGACAACCCCGACACGCCCAAGCCGGACGGATTGATCCCGATGGCCAAGCGGCTGGGGATCTCGTCGCTTGTCCGGACGGATTACGGCCTCTCGCTCACCCTTGGCGGCGGAGAAGTGACGCCGCTGGAATTGACCGCGGCGTATGCGGTGATCGCCAACGGCGGATTGAAGCTGCCCACATCGGCGATCCTTAAAATCCAAACTTACAGCGGCGAAACGGTTTACGAATATCAGCCGCCGGCCGGCGAACAGGTCCTGCGCGCGGAGCATGCCTTCCTGATCTCATCGATCCTTTCCGACAACGAGGCGCGCACGCCGATGTTCGGTGCCAACTCGGTGTTGAACCTGCCGTTCGCCGCGGCGGTGAAAACCGGAACCACCAACGATTTCCGCGACAACTGGGCGGTGGGCTACACGCCGGACCTGGCCGCGGGGGTTTGGATCGGCAATCCCGACACCACTCCGATGATCGGGACGACCGGGGTGAGCGGCGCGGCGCCGATCTGGGCGGAGTTCATGATCAACGCCATCCAGCAGATGACCGGGAACAACCCGGCGCCGTTCGTTCCACCGCCCGGGATCATGGAGAAATTGATCTGCGCCGCCACCGGCGCGGAACCCGGGAAATATTGCGCCACGACGCGCTCGGAATATTTTGTTTCGGATCAGCCGCCGCTCCCGGCCGACTTGGACCTGTGGCGGGATACCTGGATCGACACCTTCACCGGACTGCGCGCCTCCGCGGCTTGCTCGGACCACATGGAGCAGGCGCTGACAATTTCGGTCGGCGATGCGGATGCCCGTTTATGGCTGATCGCGGATCCCTTCGGGCGTGAGTGGGCGCGGATGCAGGGTTTCCCGGATCCGTTGCGTTTCTTTCCGGACGGCGAATGCTCCGCCGAGAGTCCCCGGCCGATTATGTCCATTTCCTCGCCCTCGGATAACCAGACCATCGGCGACCGGTCCCTGGAGATCCGCGGCCGGGCGGATGCCACCCGCGAGTTCGACCACTATACGCTGGAGTATGCGACCGACCGCGACCCGGACGATTGGAAGCCGATCGTGCCGTCCTCCAAGACGCCCGTTTCCGATACGGGGAAGCTGGCCGAGTGGGACCTTTCGGATTTCGATAATGGATGGATTACCATCCGGCTGACCGTATACTCGCGGCAGGGAGGGAAGGCGGAGATGAAGGTCCGCTTCCACCTGCAGAAACCCGCACCCACGCCCGTTCCCACGCGCACTCCCACCCCGACTCCTACCGTGACCGTCACCCCGACGGAAACGCCCGTTCCGACCGCTACGCCGACGAACACGGATCTCCCGACCGGCACTCCGACGGGCACGCCAACCGTGACGCCGACCCTTGAGCCCACCCCCACGGATACCGAAACCCCGCCTCCGACAGCCACGGAAACGACAACCCCGTAACGCTGTTCTTTTGCGTCGATCGGCTCCTCCGGAACCTTTACGGCGCATAAGCCCGCCCGGCGGAGGGGGATGCCCAGGTTGTATAATCCCGCACATGCCATCCCAAATTCGGAGCGTTTGTTTTATTATGCTGGCGCTTGCCGGCTGCGGTCCGGCGGTTCCGGCCGCGGTCGATTTTCCCACGCCGGTCCGCTGGCAATCGCCCACGGTTTCGCCCTCGCGCTTTTTCCCGACCCGCGAAGTCTCGCTTACCCCGACCCTCGCCCCGACACCCACACTCCAAACGTACACCGTCGTGGCGGGTGATACCTACGGTTCGATCGCCGCGAAGTTCGGCGTCACCGTCGATGCCCTGACCGCCGCGAATCCGGGGGTGGATCCAAACGTGCTGTCGATCGGCACGGTGCTGATCATTCCCGCCAAACCGGTTGGAACGGGAACCCCGCAGCCCACCCCGACACCGGTGGGCCTGGTCCTCGA
>CAZYSF010000465.1:0-4728 GCA_964649635.1 uncultured Anaerolineales bacterium
ATTATGAAATATAAACACACCAACATTATTGCGAGGGACTGGCATGCGCTGGCCGGCTTTTATGAGGATGTGTTCGGCTGCGCCCGGGTTCCCCCCGAGCGGCACCTTGAGGGCGAGTGGCTGGCAAAGGGAACCGGCGTGCCCGGCGCCTCCTTTTCCGGCGTCCATCTCCGGCTCCCCGGCTTCGGCGACGCGGGACCGACACTCGAGATTTACCAGTATTCCAAAAATGAGCCCAAGGGCGCGCCGGCCGCCAACCGGGAAGGATTTTCCCACATCGCCTTTGAAGTCGACGATGTCGCCCAGATGCTGGGACGAATCCTCGCGCGCGGGGGTAAATCCGTCGGGACCATCGTCTCGAAGGACCTTGAGGACATCGGCCGGCTTACGTTTGTGTATGCCGCCGATCCGGAAGGCAACATCCTCGAACTGCAATCCTGGAAGTAGCCGAAGGGGCGGTGCGGCGAATCCACGAAGCACACGAATAAGAGCCGAAAATACACGAAATTATTGTATCTGCTCAGGCCGGGAAAAGCGTACACGGATTACCCCATTCGCATAAATCGCTCACGGGGCGGGCACCGAGAAGAGCCGATTACACGGATTCTAAAAATATTAATTCCGGTGTTTTCGGCTCTTTTCGATGTTTCGGTGTACCAGGATGTGAGATCGGGCTGAGTAGTAACAAATTATTTTACATAATTGATTTCGCGTCCTTTAGGTTTTCTTCGTACCCATCGTGGATATTCATCATTTTTTCATCTTAATTTAAACCCATTTCCTTTGGCGGACGTATAATGAAAAGGTACATCGCGGTGATTTCTTATCCCGCGCGGGGCTTCGTGTTCTTCAGATTTCTCTTCGTGTACTTCGTGGAATCGGAAAGGGGAAACCATGAAAAAATCATATGTGCCGACGGTAATATTTGGAATAGCCGCCTTGTTGGCCGGAGGCGCCTTCGCGCCAATCAGCGGCCTGCCGGCCGATCCCCAAAGCCGGCCGCTCTCGCAGGCGGATATCCTTCCCGCCGCGCCGGCCGCGGATTCGCTGATTCGGATCGCTTTTACGACGGGGACCACCTCGGCCACAGTCTCCGGTACTCTCGGCTCCGGGGCGTCGCAATCCTATGTGCTATGGGCGGGTTGGAACCAGGTGATGATCGCCCAGGCGACATCGGCCGACAGCAAAATCTACCTGGAAATATACAACCGCGCGACGGGATCTTTCCTGGTGCGGGCATCCAGCACCCAGACATCCTGGCAGGGCTGGCTTCCGCGGACGGGAGATTACATTGTCAAGGTGAACAACGGCGGCGGGAGCACGGAAAATTACTCGCTCCTGGTGACGATCCCCGCCCGGATCCAGTTCGCGCGGGGCGCTTATTCGAAATCCGTGTTCGGGCGCGGCAGCGCGGCGCAGACCATCTCCTATGTGCTGTGGGCGCGCGCCAATCAGACCATGACCGCCACGCTGACTTCCCCGGCGGGCACCGTGTATCTGGCCATCCGCGGATTCAGCGGCGGCCAGACGCTGGTGGCTTCCTCCGCCTCACAGACGACCTGGACGGGAACTCTTCCGCAATCCCAGGAATACATCATCGACGCCGTGCAGGGCGGAACCTGGGTGGATTTCACGCTGACGGTGAGGATCGTTTGACTCTCGGGGCGTGACTGCCCAAGCCGGAAACACGTACACCGAAGCACTGAAAAGAGCCGATGACACCGAAAGAATTTTATTAATAAATCGGTGTCATCGGTTCTCTCGGTGTAATCCGTGTACTTTCTACGAAGGCAGCAACGACTTCATCTGGTTATAGATGAACCGCGCGGCCCGTTCCGGGCTCAGACGGCAAAGGAAATCCATGAGGGCCGCATCCTGCCCGACGAGGATGCGGTATTTGTTTTTCTCCATCCCGTCCAGAATGATCTGCGCCGCTTTGGCGGGCGCCAGCATTTTAAACGAACTCTTTTCCGCATCGGTCTGGGTGCCCAATCCGACGCCGGAATTGGCGGCGATATTGGTTCCGATGGCTCCCGGGAACACGACCGTCACCCGCACGCTGGTATCCAGCAGTTCCGAATTCAAGCCCTCCGTCAGCAGTTTGACCGCGGCCTTGGAAGCCCCGTAGACCGTCTGGCCCGGCACCGGCAGAAAGCCGCCCATGCTGGAAACATTCACGATGTGCGCTTCCGGCCGCGAAAGCAGCGGAGGCAGAAACGCCTTGACCATATACAGAGTCCCGTAAAAATTGATGTTGCACACGCGCTCGATCGCGTCGAAATTCAGGTCCTTCAACCTGACGAACGGCTGGATGATCCCGGCGCAATTGATAATCCCGTCGACGGCGCCGTGTCGGGCGATGATCTGATCGGGCAGCTTCTGGACCGCATCCCGGTTGGTAATGTCCGTGATGTGGGCGGATAATTTCGATTTATTTTCCCCCGCCAGCTTTTCCGTTTCCTCCAAAGCGGCCTGCTTGATATCGATGGCGGCGACTTTTGCGCCGCGGGAGAGAAGCTGCAGGACCAGCTCCCGGCCGATCCCGTTTCCGCCGCCGGTAACGGCGATGATTTTCCCGTTGATTTTCATGGATTCTTCTCCTTATGATTGAACCACGGCCGTTTGCGCGGCCCCGTTTTCGCCCGGCAGTATGCGCCCGGCTGTGCAAGACCAAGTTCATTATACTGATTCCGTGATCCTGGCGGGTATCAGCAGCAGCTGCGAGTTGGGTCGGAGAAATGCACTGACGCCTCTTCCCGGTGAATCCGTGTACCCGCGCCGTTTGGTCCCTTGAGCGGGAACGGGTAAAATAAGCCTTGCGATTCCACTAAGGACACGAAGTAACTTCTGAAGGACACAAAGAAAAATTTTAAAATTCTTTTCTTCGTGTCCTTCAGATTTTCCCTTCGTGCTCTTCGTGGAAAAGCCGGGAGGACACACCATGACCAACATCGCCTTGATCGGTTACGGGAAGATGGGCCAGATGGTCCGGCGCTTCGCCGAAGCAAAGGGCCATACCATAACCGCCGTCGTGGATCCGATCGGCGGGGATTGTGAACGGGAACTCACGGCGGAAATTCTTTCCGGAGCGGAGGTGTGCATCGATTTCACCTGCCCGCAAACGGCGGTGGCCAACATCCAACAGATGGCCGCTCTGGGAAAAAACATGGTGATCGGCACAACCGGCTGGTATAATCAAATGGACGCGGTGAAACGGATCGTCGCAGAGCACCGGGTCGGCCTGATCTGGTCGGGCAATTATTCGATCGGTGTGAATGTCCTGTTCCGGATTGTGGGAAGCGCCGCCCGGATGCTCAACAACTTTCCGGATTACGACGTGTTGGGCCACGAATTTCACCACAAAGGCAAAGCCGATTCACCCTCCGGTACGGCGGTAATGCTGGGCAAAATTCTTATCGACAACCTCGACCGCAAAGAGCGGCTGGTAACGGACAAACTGGACCGCAAAATCGAACCGGACGAAATCCAATTTTCCAGCACCCGGGGCGGATCCATTCCCGGCACGCATCTGGTGATGTTCGACAGCCCCGCGGATACCATCGAGATCAGGCACACCACCCGCGGCCGCGAAGGGTTTGCCGCCGGCGCGGTCATGGCCGCCGAGTTCATCCATGGCAAAAAGGGTTTTTATTCCATCGACGATCTGATGGACGAAGTGATCGGTCCGCCGAATGCATCAACCCGGGCATAATTGTGAAAAAAGGAGCCATCATGTTTCGAGGTCTTTATACCGCCATCGTCACCCCCTTTACCGTCAACGAGAACGTCGACGAAGGGGCGCTTAAAAAGCTGATCGATTTCAACCTGGCCGGCGGGGTCGACGGGATCGTCCCGTGCGGCACCACCGGCGAGAGCCCCACCCTGACCCACGACGAGCACGACCGGGTGATCGAATTGACGATCGAGCATATCAACGGGCGCGCGAAGGTCCTGGCCGGCACCGGCTCGAACAGCACCCGCGAGGCCGTCCGCCTGAGCAAGCACGCCCGCAGGTCCGGCGCCGACGCGCTGCTCCTGGTGACGCCCTATTACAACAAGCCCACCCAGGAAGGCATGTACCGCCATTTCCGGGAAATCGCGGAAAGCGTTTCCATTCCTTCCATTATTTACAACATCAAGGGGCGGACGGGAGTAAACCTGGAAACCGACACGCTCGTGCGGCTGATGACCGACTGTGCGAACATCGTCGGGGTGAAGGAAGCCTCGGGCGACCTGAACCAGATGAAGGACGTGATCGCCCGCAAAACAAAGGAATTCAGCGTGCTGAGCGGCGACGACAACATGACCCTGCCGCTGATAAAAGCCGGCGGCGACGGCGTCATTTCGGTTGCCAGCAACATCATTCCGGACCGGATGGCGCGGCTGGTAAAACTGGGCCTGGAGGGCAAATTCGCCGAAGCCGAAGCGCTGGAAAAAGAGCTCGCGCCGCTTTTTGCCGTCGAGTTCGTCGAGACCAACCCGATTCCGATCAAGTACATGCTTTCCCTCAAGGCCATGTGCAATGAAGTCTACCGCCTGCCGATCTGCGAACTGCGTCCGCCCAGCAAGGAAAAAGTTCAAGCAGTGATGAAGCAGATGGGGCTGCTGTAATCCCTTCCTCAACCCCCACCCCAACCCCTCCCCCTTCTCCTGACATAAGTCAGGAGAAGGGGGAGGGGCAAGGGGAGGAGGATGAGGACCCCGAATAACCATGAATAAAACATTGCC
>CAZYSF010000466.1:0-4527 GCA_964649635.1 uncultured Anaerolineales bacterium
GAAGGCGATCCTGGCGGCGCTCGACCCTGTCGACTCTTACTACACCGCGGTCGAAGCCCTCAACCTGGCCGAGAAATACCAGATGCCGGTGATTATGATGATGGACCTGTACCTCTCGGAACGGACCGTCATCATCGATCCGGAGAGCCTCAATCCGCATGTGCCGGTCGAACGCGGCGAAATAGTCGCCTCCGCCGACGGCGAATACCGGCGCTACCGCGACACCCCCGGCGGCGTTTCCCCGCGCGCGCTGCCCGGCACGCCGGGCGGGATGCATATCGCCCCTTCGGATGAACACAACGAAGAGGGGGTGCTGGTCTCCGACTGGTACACCAATCCATCCACCCGGACGAAGATGATGCAAAAGCGGATGCGCAAGATGGAGGGGGTTCTGCGCGACACCGATGCGCGCGCGTTCATCCGCGAAGGGCCGGAAGACACCGAGCTCACGATCGTCGGCTGGGGATCCACATACGACATTCTCGAGGAAGCCCGCCGGGCGCTTACCGCCGGCGGCCATCCGGCCAACCTGATCCAGTTCCGGATGCTGTGGACGTTCCCGGCGCGGAAGGTCCTCCCGTACCTGCAGGCCGCGAAACGGATCGTATGCGTGGAAAACAATTACGGCGGGCTGCTGGCCCGCCTGATCCGCCAGGAGACCGGCGTGGACATCCCGTTTGCCGTGCGCAAATACGACGGCGAACCATTCTCAATCGGTCCGTTGACTGCGGCGCTCGAAGCGGTATGGACGAAGGACGCGCCGCCCATTCAGACTCTGGTGTCCTCCGAACTCGACCTTCCGGTGGTGTTCCGATGAGCACAGCCGCCGAATACAAATCCCGCGTACGTCAGACCTGGTGCTCCGGTTGCGGCGATTTCGGGGTGCTGAACGCGCTGCAGAACGCGTGCGCCGCGCTCTCGATCGAACGCAGCAACCTGGTCATCGTCTCCGGAATCGGATGCTCCTCCGACCTGCCGCATTTCATGAGCGCCTACGGGATCCATACCCTGCACGGGCGGGCGCTTCCGGTGGCGCAGGGGATCAAGATGGCCAACAAGGATCTGACGGTCGTGATCACCGGCGGCGACGGGGATGGTTACGGGATCGGCGCCGGGCATTTCCTCCACGCCCTACGGCGCAACCTCGACCTCACCTACATCGTGATGGACAACCAGATCTACGGCCTGACGACCGGCCAGGCTTCGCCGACTTCCGATCGCGGCCACAAAACAAAATCCTCGCCGGCGGGCAATCCGGAATGCGCGCTCAATCCGCTGGCTCTGGCCGTGGTGGGCGGGGCGACGTTCGTCGGGCGCGGCTTTTCCGGCGATCCGGTCCACCTGGCCGAGGTGATCCGGCGCGGGATAACGCACAAGGGTTTTTCACTGGTGGATGTATTCTCCCCCTGTGTCACCTGGAACAAGGTCAACACCTATGAGTGGTTCCGCTCGCGGGTCGTTAAAATGGAAACCGAGGGGCATAATCCCGCCGACCGCGAGGCGGCGATCCGGCAGGCCTTGCGCGAGGACAAGCTTCCGATCGGGGTGATCTACGAGATAGACGAACCAACCTTCACCGAAAAGGAACCTTCGCTGCAGGGGGAACCGCTGGTCAAAAGCCGGATCGGAATGACCGACGAGGAGTGGAAGGGGTTGATGGAGGAGTTTGCGTAGAAAGCCTCCCGTCGATTCGTATTCACGCAGGGCTGAAGCCCTGCCCTGAGACACAAAGCCCGGCTTGCGCCGGGCTATCTATAGCCAACCACAATCACTCCCCGAGGATTTTTACCAGCACCCGTCTCCGTCTTCCCCCGTCGTATTCGCCGTAGAAGATCTGCTCCCATGGTCCGAAATCCAGTTTGCCGTTCGTCACCGCCACCACCACCTCGCGGCCCATCACCTGGCGTTTGAGGTGGGCGTCGCCGTTGTCTTCACCGGTGCGGTTGTGCCGGTAGTGTGAGAGCGGCTCGTGCGGCGCAAGACTTTCCAGCCATGCCTCGTAATCCGCATGCAGGCCGGATTCGTCGTCGTTGATGAAGACCGAGGCGGTGATATGCATCGCGTTGACCAGCGCCAGGCCTTCGCGGACCCTGCTCTCCGCCAGCGCCTGCTCCACCTGGGAAGTGATGTTAATGAAGGCGCGCCGTCCGGGTACATCGAACCAGAGTTCTTTTCGGTAGGAAAGCATTTACCATTCTCCTTCAAATCGCCGACCTTACCCCCTCCCCCTTCCCTTAAGGGAAGGGGGAGGGGAATAATAATCCAGTCTGCCGGAAAAAACGCCGAGGGGTGGGGTTGGGTCGCTCCTAATTCCCACCACCCTTGTCTAAAATCCCGCTTGACGTTATCCTTTTCTGCCGGAGCCTACAATGACGTTTTCCCGAAGAAATTTCCTGAAACTTGCCGCCCTCGGCGCGAGTTCCCCGCTTTGGCCGAAGGGATTCGCCGGCCTTGGGCTGCAATCCGGCGAAGACCTGATCGACACCTGGAAGGAGAAATATCCCGCCGGCACCCGCCTGGGGCGCGCGCTGGCGACGCTCCCGATGCGCGCGCGCCCGGATGCCGATTCCGCCGAGGTGGGCAGGAAATACGAGGATAACCTGGTCGAGATCCTGCGCGAAGTGGTCGGCCGCGGCCCGTCCTACAGCCCGCACAACCACCGTTGGTTCGAGACTCCCGAGGGGTACCTGTGGGCGCCCTACGTGTTCCCGATGGAGTTCCAGATCCAGACCCCGCTCCCGGAAATCCCGGGCGGCAAGGTCTGGGTGGAAGTCACCGTCCCGTGGGTGCAGGGGCGGATTGCGCCGAGGGACGACGCGCCGCTCTTTAAACTGCAGCCCGGCGACCGGCCCACCACCCTGTATCATTCTTCGATCTACCCCGCGACGAAAACCGCGACCGACGACAAGGGGCATGTCTGGTATTTCCTAGACGAACTCGAGGCGCCGATGTACGCGCGCGCCGAGGGACTGCGCGTGATCAACGCCGAGGAAGTCGCCCCGATTTCGCCGGACGTGGACGACAAGTTGATCGTCGTTACCTTGAACCGCAACGTGCAATACCTGTCTGCGTACGAAAACGGCAAAGAGGTCTATTTCGCCATCATCTCCTCGGGCGGGAAAAAGATCGATTCGGACGTGTGGACCACCCCGCTGGGCGAACACCCGATCTGGCGCAAGCGGATCGGGATGCGGATGGGCGGCGGCGACAGCGAATCCGGGTTCGACCTGGTCGGGGTGGGATGGGTCAGCCTGTTTTCGGGGCATGGCGAAGCGGTGCACTCCACCCACTGGCACAATGACTTTGGGATTCCCAAATCCCACGGATGCGTCAACGCCAAACCCGCAGACGCCAAATGGGTTTACCGCTGGACGGCTCCGGTGGTGGATTACCCGCTGGGCGACCGGGAGATAGGCATGCCGGGCGGCACGCGGGTGAAGGTTGTGGGGTAGGCCGCCGGATGAGTTCGGAATTTTCTCTCGGATGGATCTGGCTGGCCGGAGTGGCGTCCTTCCTCTCTCCGTGCGTGGTGCCGATCCTCCCGGGGTACATCGCTTATCTGGCGGGCCACGCCGCGGGCTGCGACCCGGCCAAGGTCGAACGCTGGCGGGTGCTCGTTCACGGTATTGCGTTCGTGCTCGGCTTCAGCCTGATGTTCATCGCGCTGGGGGCGATGGCCTCGGCCGCCGGCCGGCTGCTGCTCGGCTACCGGGAATGGATTGCGCGGATCGGCGGGGTGATCATGGTGGTCTTCGGGCTGCAGATGGCGGGCGTGATCCATCTTCCATTTCTTGAATATGGTGCCCGGCCGAATGTCGAACCGAATCCGCGCTGGGGGCTGGCGTCCTCGGTCGGCGTGGGATTTGTCTTCGCCACCGGGTGGACGCCCTGCATCGGGCTGGTGCTCGGATCGGTATTGACCCTCGCGGCGTATGAAGCTTCGCTCGGGCGGGGAATTCTGATGCTGGCCGTGTACGCCGCCGGGCTTGCCGTCCCGTTCCTGATCGTCGCGCTGCTCATGGACCGGCTGGGGCGCTGGATCTGCCGCCTGGCAAAAATCTCGCGCTATATTTCCATCGCCGCCGGAATAATGATGATCGGATTCGGCATACTGTTCGCCGCCGGCAAACTTTCCTTCCTGGCGGGGATCCTTCCGGGATGGGAGATCGGCCTTTAGGCCGGGATTACTTCATGCGCGCGGTCAAGCTCATCGGAATTCTATTACTTGGGGCCGCACTGGGCTTGGGATCCGGAGCGGCATTATGGTACGCACCGGCCGCGTCCGCATCCGTCCCGGTCCCATCGGCGCCCGGCACGACGCCGCTGACCGCCGCGCCCGCTCCGGTGGTGGATGCACCCGCGCCCGATTTTTCCTTATCCGGGCTGGACGGAAAGCCGACCGCATTGGCCGGCCTGCGCGGCGAAACGGTGATCCTCAATTTCTGGGCGACCTGGTGTGACCCTTGCCGGGAGGAACTTCCGCTCCTGGATCGCCTCGCCCGGACGTACGCGGGCTCGCTGACCGTT
>CAZYSF010000467.1:0-1886 GCA_964649635.1 uncultured Anaerolineales bacterium
CTTTGCGAGATGACGGCCGAGGCGGTATCGCCGGATTCCAGAAAGCGCCCGCCCTCCGTCACCGGGTAAGCGCGGACGGATCGGGCCGCATCCGGATCCAGGCCGACAAGGTTGACGACGGTGACCGCCGCGGATTGCGCGTTGTCACCGCTGAAAAAGCCGGCCGGCAGATTGACCGTGCGGATCAGGGTGGCGGACACGGCGCGCACGCCATCCACGCTCCGGACGTTCTGAGCGATCTCCGGCGAAAAGGATTCTCCGGAGGCCAGCGTCACGCTGTAATCCACAACTCCGGACATGCCCTGCAGGTTGGCCTGCAAAGCGGAGATCATGGTCGGCAGGATGATGTTCATTCCGAAGATGACCAGCACGCCGAAGATGATCGCGAGGGTGGTCAGGAAGGTGCGCAGTTTGCGCCCGCTGAGGTAGCGCCAGGCTAGAGTCAGTTGGAGGTTCATGGCATCCTCCTATTCCCCGATTTCCCGCAATTTATCGGCGAGCATTTTTGCCTTGTCGCCGGACTTGGGCTCGAGGACGGTTTCATCGACGATCGCGCCGTCCTTAAGGAAGATGATCCGGTTGGCATACGCGGCGATGCGCGGGTCGTGGGTGACCATCACCACCGCGCGGCCGAATTCCTTCGAGACCCGGGCCAGCAGCGCGGCGATTTCATCCGCGGCGCGCGTATCCAGGTTGCCGGTCGGTTCATCGGCCAGGATCAGGGCCGGGTCGGCGGACAGCGCGCGGGCGATGGCCACGCGCTGCTGCTGGCCGCCGGAAAGCTGGTCCGGCCGGCTTTGGAGCCTTTCGCCCAGCCCGAACTTCCGCAGCAATTCGACGGCATGCTTCTTCGCCTCAGCCGGCTTCACCCCATCAAGGGTGACCGGCAGCGCGGCATTCTCCGCGGCATCGAGGACCGGGATCAGGTTATAGAACTGGAACACAAAACCGATCCGCTTGCGGCGGAGTTTGGCCAGGTCGTCATCCTTCATCGCGGCCAGCGCCGTCCCGTCGATCGTCACGGATCCGTTGGTAGGCCGGTCCAGGCCGCCCAGTAGATGCAAGAGTGTGGATTTGCCGCAGCCGCTGGGGCCCATGACGGCGACGAATTCCCCGGGATTAACCTGAAGATTAACCCGGTTAAGCGCGGTTACCGCGGTATCCCCGGAGCCGTAGACTTTGGTAAGGTTTTCCGTCTGAATGAGAGCCATTGTTTCCTCGCTTGTTTATGAATGGTGGTCGGGCAGCGCGCTGGGCGTATCGAGACCACCGTCTTAATACGCAGGGGGGTAACCGAAAACACATAACCGAATTCCAAATTCATCCCGGGGCTAAAGCCCCGTTCTATCACACGAAGCCCGGCTATGCCGGGCTGAAAACCCGATTTATTGGAACGTTTGAATCCGAAAATTCCAATTGACTATTTTTCGCCCGTCCTCGTTTACTCCTCTGCCGTTTCATCCTCTGCTAAAAGGACCCTCTTTGCCTTTCTCGGCCGCCCTCTCGGCCGAAGTTCCGGGCTAGCGACAGGCTGGTCTTTAATCTCTTCCAACCTGGCTTCGAGCATATCCAACCAGCGCAGATCGGCTTCCAGGTGCATCACCGATTTATCCAGCAACAGGATCAGCGAGAGTTCGCTGTTCGGATCTGCTTCAGACCGCCGGGCCGTCGCCCGGTGGAGCTCCCGGTAAAGCATCGCCCGTTCCCGGGAGATGATCTTCCTAGAATCCACCAGCCCGGTGGCCAGGCTGAGGACCATTTTGAGGTAGGTCCCATCCCGCTGATGATCCGGCGGCTCGTTGACCTCGAACCAGCGCTCCAGTTCGCGGCGGCCCAGGGCGGTGATTGCGAACACCCGCTTTTCCGGATTGCGGTTATTCCTGCCG
>CAZYSF010000468.1:0-4200 GCA_964649635.1 uncultured Anaerolineales bacterium
CCCGGCACCATCGTGCTTTCCAGGATCGTCTCAAGCAATGCCTTGGGGGTGACGCCCTTCAGGCGGGCTGAAGGCGTCAGTAGCAGCCGGTGCGCGAGAACCGGCACGACGACCGCCTTCACGTCGTCAGGAGTGACGTAATCCCGCCCCGCCAGGACCGCCCGCGCCTGCCCGGCGCGCGCCAGGCCGAGGCTCCCGCGCGGGCTGGCGCCCAGGTGCACATCCGGCAGCGTGCGCGTACGGGATACCAGATCCACGATGTATTGCCGCACGCCGCGTTCGATATGCGTCTCGCGCACCTGTTTCTGCGCTTCCAGAACTTCCTGCGCGCTGGCCACCGGCACGAGGTCCTCGATCGGATGCCGGAGCTGCTGGCTTTCCACCACCCGTTCCTCCTCTTCCACAGAAGGGTACCCGATGTGGAGCCGCATGAGGAAGCGGTCCATCTGGGCTTCGGGCAGCGTGAAGGTGCCTTCGTGTTCGATCGGGTTTTGCGTCGCCAGCACCTGGAACAGCGCCGGCAGCGCATGGGTGACGCCGTCGACCGTGACCTGCCGTTCCTCCATCGCCTCCAGCAGTGCCGCCTGGGTTTTGGGCGTGGCCCGGTTGATCTCGTCCGCCAGGACGATCTCGGCCATCACCGGCCCCGGGCGGAATTCGAACTCGCGCGACTGCGGGTTCCAGATCGAGACGCCGGTCACGTCGCTGGGAAGCATGTCGGGCGTGAACTGCAGGCGGTTGAAGGTGCAGCCGAGCGAGCGGGCGATGCTCTTGGCCAGCATGGTCTTGCCCACGCCGGGGACGTCTTCGATCAGGATGTGTCCCTGGGCGAGCAATCCGGAGACGGCCAGTTCCACCTCGGGCCGTTTGCCGAAGATGACGAGCGAAATATTATCGATAAGGCGCTGGGCGACGGTGTGTGCGGAATCCATTTGGGAGGGATACCCCGCTTTCTGGGAACACGGATTACACGGATGATAACGGATTACACGGATAAAACCAACACGAAAAGGATACCATGGTGCCGCGTGCCCGCGGCGGATTCACGGCATCCTCCAAGGATTAACCACCGGTTTACATCGATCTCCCGGGGGGGCGATGTATAAAAAGGAAGCTGTAAATGTCCTCCCAGAGCGCTTGCTTTCGCGCCTTCTCACGCGCCGGTCCCGGCAATAGTCCCGAGGGAGGCGGAGTGGGTCTGGGAAGGGTAGGAGCAGATGGTACGTTTCCTTCAGAGGAAAAGCCGGGAGGATATCCACGGAGGACACGGAGATGCACGGAGTAAAAAATCCATCCGTGTATCTCCGTGACCTCCGTGGATGTAAAGAAGTCGAAGAGAATTCCAGGAGGACTTCATGAAGAATTATAAACTTATCCCCTGCGTACTTCTCTTCCTGACGACAGCCTGCAATTTGAACTCTCCGGCACAGCCGTCGGTACCTGCAAAAGGCCGCTGCGGCGATGGAGCATGCGTCCAGCCGGAGAATGCCTCCATGTGCCCGGCCGATTGCCCCTGGGCGGCGGAGCCTGCGGATACCAGCGGTGCCGTCCTCTATTACGGGATCATGGTCCATCTCGAAGGTTGGGATGACGCCCGGGATCAGGCATCGTTCCAGCGGCACGCCGAACTGGTCCGCCGCTACGCATCGCTCTTCGAAACCTACGGCGCCCGATTGACTCTGGAGAGCAAGGAATTCACCGACGGATGCATCCAGTGGGGCGATAACGTGCTGAAGGAGATGGAGGATCGGGGGCACGGGATCGGCGTGCATGCCGACATCGGCGGCCAGCCGGATATGCGCTGCGCGGAGTTCACCCCGCTTCTGCAGGAACGCAAGCGGACTCTGGAGAGCCTCGGGGTGCAGGTCCGGCATGCCTCCGGGATCGTATCCACCTGCGATTGGGTGACCGCCGCCGCGGACGCGGGATTCTTGTTCACGTCCGGCACCGTGGCGTACGCGTTGATGTCGCTGCCGCTGGAATTGCGGCCGGCGGGATATACCGATTGTGCTTCGCCGTCCAAATGCCACGAGGCCTATCCGTTCGATCTCGCCGGCCGGATGCACCCGTGGCGGATGGCGAACGGCGAAAACTGGATCCTCCCCTCCGCCGACGGGCGCCTGGTGATCCTGCCTTCCGGCGGCGGCCTGACCTGCGCCGCGGAGGAGGCGGGACTTGAAGGCTCGTATACCAAATGCGAGTTCGAGGCAAACGATATCGACGCGGTGATCACCGAATTGGAGAGTGTCCTCGCGCTGCTGGAGACGGGAAAGGTTAATACGTATTATGTTTCATGGAGCCTCGGGAAGGAACTGGATGATGGGCTGCTCGGGGATTTCCTCGGCCGGGTGAAGCCGCTCGTCGACGCCGGCCGGGTGCAATGGAAGACCCTGCCGGAGATGTACGATCTGTACGCGGCGTGGGAAGAGGCGCTGTCCTAACCCCCTCACCCCCAACCCCTCTCCCCCTTCCCCTTACGGGGAAGGGGGAGAGGGGAGTCGACTCCTCGGCAATTTTCCAAGGCGGAGACGGGGAGAGGGGGTTAGGACAAGGTCGTGGAAGGGGAAGGGGGAGAGAGAGTGCGAAAGCACCGGTTTATACCGGGGCATAAGCAGGGAGAGGGGGTAAGGACAGCAATGTTGAAGTAGCAGGAAAAAAACGCCGGCTCCCGGCGCTTTTTTATTCGGTATAGGTTGCGCTCCAAACCGCGAAGAATCCGCCGACGGCGCCGATCAGGCCAAGCAGGCCGCTCATGATGGAATCCGAGGAGGCGAGTATCTCGCCCATGCTTTTACTCACCGAGAGAACCGCCTCCAAGAGGGTGGAGTTGAAATCGCGAATCGTGAATAGAACGATGTACAACAACTCGCCCAGGAGGATGCTCGAGAGGGTGGCGATGATCACGATCGGAAGCAGGATCAGCGCGGTCCGTTTTGAGAGCGGGCGCAGGGGCAGCAGGATTGCGGCGGCTGCTCCTATCCCGATCAGCAGGCCAAGAATAAAAAACACGCGGTCGGAATAATAGCCGCTCATCCCCCAAATGACGGCCCCAAGGACGACCATGAAGGAGCCCAGGGCCAGCGCGAACAGAACGCGAAGGGGTAAAGGTTCCGGTTGTCTATACATTATGGAATTTGTTATCTACCTTCCGGCAACAGAGATGAAGTATGAGAATTATATTCAAATGAAGGTATTAATTGCTCACCCTTGTCGTGAGGAAGGATTGGCCACAAAATTCACAAAATAGAGCATCGAAGAAAAAACCTATCTTGAAATCCTTCCGTGATTTTTGTGTCTTTTGTGGCAATTCGAGTTCTTTATTACGCCCCCTCCGGCGGCGGCGATGGTCTATTTCGTTTACGGGTTGATCGGAATGCCGGCTTTCAAGCTGGTTCCTGTCCCTTCCGCACTCTCGATCTCCAGCGTTCCGCCGGAAAGCCGCACGCGTTCGCGCAGACCTACCAGCCCGTAATGCCCCTCGCGTCCCTCGCAGGCTTCGGCGTCAAATCCAATCCCGTCGTCGATCACTTCCAATGAGAGGTTGCCCCCGTTCTCCTTGAGGGTTATGGAGGCCTGGCGGGCACGCGCATGCCGGGCGATGTTGGCCAGGCTTTCGGACACGATCCGGACGATGAGTTCCTGGATTTCCCCGCTGACCGGCTCGGGAGTTGATATTTCGAGTAGGCATGGTACGCCGGATGAGGATGTGAAATGGCCGACTTCGGCCTGAAGCGTCTCCTCCAGACTGCCGGGAAGTTCCTTGCGCAGGCCGTCGATCGCCCGGCGGGATTCGGCGAGCGTGGCACGGGCGCGGGTCATCGCCTGTTGCACGATCGTCTGCGCCCGGTCCGCATGCCCCTGGCCCAAATGCGAATCCGCCGCCTCCAGCTGAAGGATCAATCCGGCCAAGCCCTGGGCCAGCGTGTCGTGCAGCTCGCGCGCCATCCGCTGGCGTTCATTGGCCAGGGTCAGGTCCTCGATCTTATCGGCGGATTCGGTCAGCCGCCTGTTCGCCGCTTCCAATTCCACCAGCAGCTCCTGGGCTTTTACGCGCGCATCGGCCTGGCGCGAATACAGAAGTACGTAAATGATCACAAAAACCGTCATCGGCAGGATCGCGACCGCCCACCACAGGATTTGCCCGTCGGGCAGAACCCGGTAGAAGTTGAGGGCCGATAGCGCGAGCAGACCGGCCACGGC
>CAZYSF010000469.1:0-10743 GCA_964649635.1 uncultured Anaerolineales bacterium
CGCGGGTAAGCGGCGTGGCGTAGATCGGCGCCTGAAAGGCTTCGACGACGTGGCCGATGGCGCCGGTGTGATCCTCGTGGCCGTGCGTCACGACAATCCCGCGCACGCGCTCCTTCCGGTCCAGTACGGCGCTGAAATCCGGGATGATGCAATCGATCCCGAGCATGTCGTTCTCGGGGAACATCAGTCCGGCGTCGATGATCAGAGCGTCGGTGGGGGTTTCGACCAGCATCATGTTTTTGCCGACCTCCCCCAGGCCGCCCAGCGGGATAATTCTAAGATCCATACTCATTTCACACCCTTGATTTGAAATTGGCGGTCGAGTAGCGTTTTTTACGTATCGAGACCGCCATCCCGGTACGCCGCAACAGGTCTCGCTACGGGCTTCGCCCTACGCCACCAGCATCCTTGGCAGACAGGATCACCTTGGGGATAATTATCGTCGAAAAACAAAATCCCCGCCGAGATGGCAGGGGATCAGCCGATGTATCCGAACGGGGAAAACCCATGGACAATCGATTAATTCAACCTGACCACACCCGTGGCTTGCAGACCGCGGACGGTCTCTTCCACGGCGAACTCGACTTTTTCCCCTTCGTTCAGATTCTGCAGTTCCGACCCGACGATGGATGAATAATGAACGAAGACTTCGTGCCCTTTTTCGGTTCGGATATAGCCGTACCCCCTGGATCCGTCGAACCAACGAACGGTGCCGGTAGTCCGTTGAGCCATTCGAAAATATCCTTCCGGGAGAGAGTTTCAAGGATTCTAGCACGCACCCTCCACGGTGTCAATTATTGGGATGAATTATAAAAAAAGCGTGAAGTATGCCGGATTTAACCAGCCCCGCGGGGTAATTCCACTTTCTATTCCAGGGTTTTTGTCACTGAAGGTCAATCGGAAGATGACCAGCGGTCCGCCAATTCCCGCAGTGAAGAAACCATAAAATCCGCCGATCTGCCGGCCGCGGCCGATGGGTCGTGGATCCAGACGACGCGGATGCCCAGGGATTTCGCGGGAACGATGTCGCATTCCCAATCGTCGCCGACCATCCAAGCCGAGCGCGGCTCCGTCCCCAGGGCCGCCAGCGCCGCCCGGTGCGCGCGCAGGTCCGGTTTGCCGATCCCGGTTTCGCTTTCGATCAGGATCGATTGAAAAAAACCCGCCAGCTGGAAGCGCTCGATCTTGGCCCGCTGCATGGAGGATTCCCCATTGGTAAGCAGGACCATGCGCGCGCCGCTCTGCCGGAAAAGCGCCAGGGCGCCGATCGCCCCGTCGAACGGATGAACGGCGAGTTCCCTCTCGCGGGTGAATGAATCCGCCAGTTCGTCCGCGGTTTTCCAATCGGTCCGGCCGAGCCTGGTGAAGGCGTCACGGATTAATAATCGGCGAGCCTTTTTTAAATCCAGCCGCCCCTCCCGGAAGCGGTCCGGATCGGACCAAAACCACCTGCGGCTGGCATCGACAGTTAGTTGGAGCCGCTCGAGCGGGAGCTCCATGCGGGGAGCGAACTCCCGGAACAACCGCTTCCAAACCGCCTCGCCGGTCGCGGTGTAATCCAAAATCGTATCGTCCAGATCAAGCACCAGAAACGGGGGGACCGGCATTTCACCACTCCCAAGGTAAAGGCTGGAATTATCGGGCTTGGCGCACGACAGTTGACAATCGACCATCGACGATTGGAAAACCGGCGGCGGACTATGGACGATGGTCGATTGTCGCTGGTCGCTTATCGCTCTTCGCCGGTTTGGGGATCGATCCCGATGTCCAGCCGCCCCGCAGCCGCCTCGGCCAGGATGTTCTGGAGGTAAGCCTGGCGCGCGGAGGAAATCCATGCGTTCGGAAACGGCGCGAACGCGAGGCCGCCGTTTTCCAGGCTGTAAGCCACAGACTCCGGAAACGTCTCGCCCGCCAGATACCTTGTCAGCAGATCCGGGAGAAAAAGATCCGGCCGGAAAGCCGGTTCGCCGAGCACGCTTTTGGCTCCGGAGGAGCCGCCGTCGCCGAATACATTCCGGTAAAAATCCGGCCCGCCGCCGGCGACGCGGATTCCATTTTCGGCAAGATGGATTAATGCCGCTTCGCCCGCCGCGCCGGGTATCGCGGAGGCGGTATCGATGAAGTTCTCCCGCAATTGCCCGGCCGCGTCAATTCCCGCTCCGGCATCCGCCGCCGGCGATAATTCTAAATCGAAGATGCGGCAGCGCGGGCAGTTGTAGCGGATGCCGTGCCGGAACCCGTTCTGATAGAGCTTTCCCCTGACCGTTCCCGCCTCGCCGACCCAGCCGACGTAATCGTTGCGGTTTTCGATCGTGGCCAGCAGGCCGGCCATGAACGCAATCTGATCGTGCCGGATGTTATCCCCGCCCACCACCAGCAGGTTCGGGAGCGGCGACACTCCCGTCTCCTCGATGGCGGCGAACCGGATATCCGGATGCGCCTGCGCGGCAGCGGTTAACGCCTGTCCGTAACCTGATGCAACGGCGGCAACCCAAACTGGGTTGCCCGGCTGCCCGGAAGCAAGGAGGTCATCCCTGGGTGTGATGCGCAGGAGTACCCAGCCTTTTTCCGTGGCGAATGTTTCCACCGCCTGAACCGCGAGTTGCGCGGTTTTCGTCGGGGGAGCGTCCGGCGCGATCAGCAGCGCAAACGGTTCGCCGGTCGGCGTGGCGGCCGGGACGGTCGCTTGCGCCGGCGTCGGCGCGGGAGGCGTGGGCGTGGCTTTCTGCGAACAAGCCGCAAGCAGCGTTGCCAGTAGAATGCCGGAGATCAGGGCTTTTGGCCTAATATGCATACCGTTTATGAACGATTCCCTCCGATAGGATACCGACCATGGGACCATCGACCAGCGACCATCGCCGACCCGCATTTGATATTGGTTATTCGCGCATGGACGAAAAACCGTGGCACCTTCCCTCGACGATGTTCAATTGTCGATGGTCGGTTTTACACCGCCTCAATCGTCGACGGCGGCTTGGTGGCGATGTTGTAGGTCACGCTCACGATCCCCGGGACCTCTTTAAGGATCGCGGCGGCAAGTTTCTCCAGCGTTTCCATCGGCAATCTGGTGGGCGATGCGGTGCGCGCATCGAGGCTGTCCCAGCAGCGAACCTCGATCTGCTGTCCAAAATCCCGTTTGCCTTTGCGCATTCCGGTCACGCGGTCCTCATGCAGGATCGCCAGGTACTGGAATGCGCCGCACCCCTTGAGCATGCGTTCGACCACAGCCGTCGCCCGGCGCACGGTCTCAATCCGCTCCGGGGTGGCTTCACCGATTACGCGCGCGGAAAGCGCCGGCCCCGGGAAAGGCATGCGCTCGAACGTTTCCGCGGGCAGCCCGAGCGCGCGGCCGACTTTGCGTACGCCGTCCTTGCGCAGCTGGATCAGCGGTTCGAGGATCCGGTAGCCGAAGGTTTTTTGAGGGTCGATCCCAAGCTGGGCGAATACGTTGTGTTGGCGTTTGATCCCGGCCACGGTCTCATCCACGTCGGTCAGGATCGTTCCCTGCAGCAGGAATTTGGCGCCGCTGGATTGCACGATCTTCCCGAACACGTTTTTATAGAATGTTTGCGTGATCGCTTCGCGCTTTTGTTCCGGATCGGTGATGTCTTTCAGCGCGGCAAAAAACTCTCTGCGCGCGTCGATGATCTCGACCTTTACGCCAAGCTTCCGGAAGATGCCCGCCACCCGCTGCGGCTCGCCTTCACGCATCAGCCCGTTCTGGATGAACACCGTGCGCAGCTGTTTCCCAAGCGCGCGGTGGCCGAGCATCGTCACCACGGACGAATCCACGCCGCCCGAAAGCGCGTTGATCGCCGTCCCCGCTCCCACGGCGGCCTTGATCCCGGCCACCTGCTCGTCGATGAATTGCCGTTCGTTCAGTTTTACGGCGGTAATTTCCTTGAGCATCGATCCTCCTGCGAATTTGGAATTTGAGAAGGTTAAAACCTTTTCACCGCAAAGACGCAGAGAACGCAAAGAATTTAATTAAAATAAGAATTCTTGGCGTCCTTCGCGTCTTTGCGGTGGAAAAATCACTCCGGAAAAGCCCTGGCGTACGCCTCCAGGATTCTATCCCACTTCCGGTTGGCCTCCGAGTCGATCGTGCAGCGGCCCGGATCCGCTTCGTGCCAGGCGATCGCGCGGCGGATCCCTTCTGCCCAAAATACCTTTGGAGCAAATTCCGGCACGTAGGATTTTATCTTCCGGTTGTCGAACACCGCGCTGTTGGATTTATCCCCGCGCAGGGTGCCATCCATCGCCGGATCGTGCGCGATGATCAGGTCCGAAGGCACGTGCACGATCCTGGCTTCCACGCCCGCCGCGCGCCCCGCCTCCCGGTAGATCTGATCCCAGGTCAGGACTTCATCCGAGGTGATATGGAAGGCTTCCCCGGAGGCGCGGTCCATTCCCATCAGTCCGCAAAACCCGACCGCGAAATCCGCATTCCAGGTCAGGACCCACAGCGAAGCGCCGTCCCCGGGAACGATGACTGGCTGGCCGCGCTTCATCCGATCGATGATCGTGTACGGCTGTTGCCAGGAGCCGACGCACAGCGGGATCTGCGAGGGGCCGTAGGTGAGCGACGGCCGCACGATCGTGACCGGGAACCGGTGCTCGCGGAATTCCCGCATCAGGCGGTCTTCACAGGCGATCTTGTTGCGCGAATATTCCCAGTACGGATTTTCGAGCGGCGTTTCTTCGGTGATGCGATAATGCGCGGGCGGCTTTTGATAGGCGCTGGCGGAGCTGATGAAAATAAACTGGCGGGTGCGGTCGCGGAAGAGTTCGATGTCGCGCTCGATATCCTCGGCACAAAAGGCGATCCAATCCACGACGGCATCGAAGTGGCGTCCGCCGAGCAGCGCGTGCAAGGCCTGCGGATCGCCGTGCATATCGCCTTGGAGAAATTCCGCTCCCGGCGGGACGGGGTATTTTTCCGGCAGCCCGCGATTCAGCAGCGTCAGCTCCCACCCCAGTTCGATCGCCCGTGACGCGCAGGCCGAACTGATGAGCCCCGTCCCGCCGATAAAGAGCGCCTTCATTAGGATTCCCCTCCCATGGTTGAGTAAAATGGGTGGAATTCAACCGGCTCCCCCGCGGGAAAAAACGCGGGAGACCGATCCGTCAACCGGACCGGCACAAACCGGCACGGGACGGCGGGATGGATTCCATCCTATGAGGAAAGGATTCTTTGAACAGCCGAAAAATTATTTCTTGGTCCGCCGGACCACGATGACGACCAGCGGAATAATCCAGGGAACAATGGCCGCGCCGATGCAGACCAATCCCCACATTGGAGAAATGGTCCCGGTCGTATTCTCGCCCAGGATGCCGGTCGTTTCATAAACACCGGGCGAAACGATATTGAAGATTCCAGGAAGGCAGCAGCAGAGCGAGAGGATGGCGGCGATGACTATGGCGAGGATCATGGGAAGGGAGCTTTTCTTTGTAGGCGCGGGCACGGGTGCGGGTGCGGCTGGGGTCTGTGTCATTTTCTTCTTCTCCTTCGGTTGAGGTGTTGCCGGTTCGCGGATTATTTACGGAACGGATTCCCCTTGTATGGCCTGAAGCCGATTATACTTTGATCCTATTTTCCTGGTTTTTAAAAAAAGATTTATTGTCCTCCTCGCGTTTTGCGGTTATCAGAAATTTCCCAATCTCCGCACCTTGCCCTTCCCGCAGGTGAACGCATTCTCCCAAGGCAAGGTCGGCGGCAATGAGGGGTTACAGGCTTTCCCTCAGCAAAGGCGGCCAACCCCGCAGCAACATCACCCGTATTTACCCGGGCTCCAGGATAAATGCTCCGCCGCCTTTATAGTCCAGAACGTATAGTTCACCCTGCTCGTCCTCCCCGAAGGAGCTGATCGGGATCCCCATCCCGAACCAATCCGCCGTCTGCCAGCCGTCGGCGGACTGCCGCAGGACCCACGTCTCCCCGGTGCAATAATCCCCGAACACATAAGTTCCCGCCAGCGCGGGAAGCCGGCTGCCGCGATACACATACCCGCCGGTCACCGAGCAATTGCCGTCGGAATGGTCGTATTCCGCAACCGGAGCTGTCAAATCGGCGGAAGAGGAGCCTTGATAGGGGTGGAATCCTTCCAAAATATTCCACCCGTAATTTTGTCCGCCCCCGGCGCCGGCCGGCTGGAAATTAATTTCCTCATACTCGCCCTGCCCCACATCGCCGATGTACAGGTCGCCCGTCATCCGGTCGAAGGAAAAGCGCCACGGGTTTCGCAAACCATACGCCCAGATTTCGGGGCGCGCATCCGCCCGGTTGGTGTAGGGATTATCCGCCGGAATGGCGTAGGCATCCCCCCGGACATCAATCCGCAGCATCTTCCCCAGGAGCGTATCCAGCCGCTGGCCGTTCCCCTGCGGGTCGCCCCCGGATCCGCCGTCGCCCATCCCGATGTAGAGGTAACCGTCCGGGCCGAAGGCCAGATCGCCGCCGTTGTGATTGGGGTACGGCTGCTCGATCTGCAGAAGGATTTTGCCGCTCCCCGGATCGGCCAAATCCGGATTGCCTGCGGAAACGGCATAGCGGGCAACGACCGTATCCCCGTTGAGGTCGGAGTAGTTGACGTAGAACCTGCCGTTGGCGCCGTACTGCGGGTCGAACGCCAGTCCGAGCAGACCCTGCTCGTTGCCGCTGGATTTGATCAAGCCGCGGATATCGAGGTACGGTCCTGGCAGCAACGCGCCGTCCCTGACGATCCGGATCCTTCCCGGTTTTTCCACCAGAAACACCCGCCCCGATCCGTCGCCGGCGTGCGTCAGGAACACCGGCTTATCCAGGCCGTTTACGATGCTTCGCAGATTGACCACCGGGGGAGGAAATTCCACCGGGGGCGCCTCGGTCGCCGTGGGAGCGGCGTCCGTCTGCGTGGAAGACGGTTGGGAGGTCGGGGTTGCGGCCGGCAAATCGGTTACGGTCGGTTCGGGAGGCGCAAATGACACCGATGAGGGATTTGGGGAACACGCGCCAAGCATTAACAGCGCCGCGAATCCAATTACGAACCGGTTCATGGCAACCTCCCTTTCTTCCCTGGCGCCTCTTAAGCTCTTGAATCGTCTTTTTCCCCTGGGCAGGTCGGAACCTGGCGCGTGGCAGGGTTCCATATTTTAGGGGAATTGCTTTACTATTTGTAATCGAGAAGGGGGGAGTGAAAGATTATATTAAATCGGTTTTTATTGGCCGGTCCCCAATCTTCAACTTTTTACAGTAACTTGTCCAAAATAAACCCCCGTTTTGCACCTCCAGCATTATTCCATGCGCCCTTTGCGGAAAAAACTATTCCAGTTTTTCTTCTTCGCCGTAATCGATCACTTCCCGCGGCTGCGAGCCCTGGGTCGGTGGGCCGATGATCCCGCGCTCCTCGAGCATGTCCATCAGCCGCGCGGCCCGGGTGTAGCCGATCCGGAAATTGCGCTGCAGGCGGGTGGTCGAGGCTTTGCGCCACTGGCGCACGGCGCGGATCGCATCCTCGAGCAGTTTGTCGTCATCCTCTTCGCCCGCCGCCTGCTCGAACATCGGCATCTGTTCCATCGGGAACCCTTTTTCCTCAATCAGCCTTTCGAGAACTGATTCTCCGGAGGCATCCTGTTCCCCGCGCGTAACCGGCACACTCGGCTGGCGCGCCACATACGCCTGGCGCCAGTACTGGACCAGCCGCAAGAGTTCCGGCTCCGAGACGTACGCGCCCTGCAGCCGGACCATCGAGGGCGAATCCGGGGATTGGAAAAGCATGTCGCCCCGCCCGAGCAGTTTTTCCGCGCCCGGCTGGTCGAGGATCACCCGGCTGTCGATCTGCGACGCCACCGCGAAGGCGATCCGGGCCGGGATGTTGGCCTTGATCAGCCCGGTCAGCACGTCGACCGACGGCCGCTGCGTGGCGATGATCATATGGATCCCGGTCGCGCGCGAGAGCTGCCCGATCCGGGTGAGGATCCGCTCGACCTCGTCCGGCGCCATCAGCATCAGGTCAGCCAGTTCGTCGATCACCACCACCCACACCGGCAGTGGTTTTTCCGAACGCGCGGCCGCGCCGCGGTTGTATTCCTCAAGGTTGCGCGCGCCCGCGCCGTGGAATTTCCGGTAGCGCTCGTCCATCTCGCGCGTCACCCACTGCAGGGCGCCCACCACCCGGTCCAGCTCGACCACCACCGGCGCCAGCAAATGCGGGATGCCGTTGTAGGAAGTCAGTTCGACCCGCTTCGGATCCACCAGCAGCATCCGCATATCGTCGGGCGTGTTGCTCAATAGGTAGCAGGCGAGGATCGCGTTGACGCATACCGATTTGCCGGAACCGGTCGTGCCCGCGATCAGAAGGTGCGGCATCTTCCCGAGATCCCCGATCGCGGGCTTGCCCGAGACGTCCTTGCCGAGCGCGATCCGCAGCGGCGACGGCTTTTCGCAGAATACGTCCGACTCGACTATGTCCCTCAGCCCGACCAGCGAGATCTCGGCGTTGGGGACTTCGATCCCGATGAAGCCCTTGCCCGGGACGGGCGCCTGAATGCGGATCGAGGAAGCGGCCAGCGCCAGGGCAAGGTCGTCCGACAGCGCGGCGATCTTGCTCACCTTGATGCGGGTGGTCTTCCCGCCGCGGGTATCGGCAAACCCCGGCTCGACTCCAAATTGGGTGATCGTCGGACCGCGGTTGATCTCCACCACCTTGGCCGGCGCGCCGAAACTCTCAAGCGTATCCTCGATGATCTTGGCCCGCTGACGGTCCATGCTTTCGTCGGAGGCGGCTTCGATCCCCGGATTGAGAATCTGTTCGACCGGCGGAAGCGCCCACGGCGGCGGCGGTTCGGGAATGCCGATTGTCACCACCGGCTCGGTTATTTCCTGCGCCGGAGCGGAAAGGACGGGCGCGGCGGCCGGCCCATGCACCCGCGAAGCATCCGCCGCAGGCATGAAAGGGGCAATCGGGTCTGCTGGAACCCGCATCGGCGGGGAGGAATAATCGGGCGTGCTTGCCTTCGCCCGCGCTTGCATCCACGTGCGGCACGCGGCCCATCGCGCGCGCAGGAACGTTCCGATCCGCCGGAAGGCGGGCGAGAGAAATTGGAACAACTCCGGGATGGAAATGCGGAATGTCAGCAGAGCGCCCACCAACAGCCAGGCGGCCAGCGCGAATATGGTGCCGGCGTAATCGATCAGCGAGAGGGAGAGGTGCAGCAGCAGCGCGCCGGCGTACCCGCCGCCCGCCCCCTTCGCGGCGGTCTGAAAGATCGTATCCCGGGTGGGTTGGGTGAGCAGGTGGGCGAGCATCAATCCGCCGAGATACAGGAGGGCGATCCCGGCGATCCGGTCCGGCGCGGGGACGGGCAGCGCGGCACGGAAGCGCCGCAGGACCAGGTACACTCCCGGCACGGCGATGAGGAGCGGCACGAGGTAGGCTCCAACTCCGAACAATTGCCGGAGCAGTTTCACCCACAAGCCGGGCAGGGATTCTTTTTCAGTGGCGAAGAAGAAGAGCAGGGTCAGCAGCGCCAGTCCCACCAGGCACACCCCGAGGATGTCCAGCCGGTTTTCCGGCGAGACCAGGGGCGCGGAGGTCTGAAGGGTGGATCTGGTGGTTTTCTTTCCGGCGTTGCGTTTGGTCTGGGTGGGCACGGCTCCGCCTATTCTTTCCCCTATTGTATCCGTGTACTCGGTTTTTATCCGTGTGATCCGTGATTCCCATCAGCGGTCATCGTATCCCTGCGGGTGCGAGCGGTGCCACTCCCACGCGCTCCCGATGATGTCGCGCAGCGCGGGGATGCGCGGCACCCAGCCCAGTTCGCGGCGGATCTTTTCCGAGGAGGCAACCAGACGGGCCGCGTCGCCCGCGCGGCGCGGGGTGACCTCGGCCGGGATCGGATGGCCCGTGATCTCGCGCGCGACGGCGATCACCTGCTTGACCGAATACCCCGCCCCGTTTCCGAGGTTGTACACCATGCGCTGCTTTTCCGAAAGCGCGGAAAGCGCCAGCAGGTGGGCCGAGATCAGATCGGCGATGTGGACGTAATCGCGGATCGCGGTCCTGTCGCGGTTCGGGTAATCGTCGCCGAAAATCTTGATCGCCGGAAGGCGGCCGAGCGGCACGCGCAGGACCAGCGGAATGAGGTGGCTCTCCCCGGGATGATCCTCGCCGCGGCCGGGCAGCGCGCCGGCGGCGTTGAAATAGCGCAGCGAGGCGTAGCGCAGCCCGTGCACCAGGGAATACCACTCGAGCGTTTGCTCGACCATCAGCTTGGTCTGGCCGTAGACGTTGCTCGGCTTGATCGGGGAATCCTCGGACAACGGGTCGTCGCTTGAGGCGTAAACCGCAGCGGTCGAGGAGAACACGAACTTCCCGATTCCCGCGCGCCGGATTTCCTCGAGCAGGATGATCGAGCAGGAAACGTTGTTCTGCATGTACTTGCCCGGATCGCGCATGGATTCGCCGGCCTCGATGAAAGCCGCGAAATGCATCACCGCGTCGAATTTGCCTTCAACAAGCGTCTTCCGGACCGTGTCGCGGTCGGCCAGATCCGCCTGGAGGAAGCGTGCTTCCTTCGGAACCGCCGCGCGGTGGCCGGTAAAAAGCGCGTCGAGCACCGTTACCGTATGGCCCGCCTCCAGCAGCATTTGCGCGCATCCCGCGCCGATGTATCCGGCTCCGCCGGTGACCAGAATGTTCATGCGATCCTCCCATTGCCTCTGTCCTAACCTCCTCTCCCCCGTCCCCTCTCCCCCTTCCCCTT
>CAZYSF010000470.1:0-1615 GCA_964649635.1 uncultured Anaerolineales bacterium
CGAACCAGAGGAGCACGGCATACCGCTTCCGGAAAAGACACCAGATGACGATCCAGAGCAAAGGGAACAATACGACCTGAGGCTTGATGGTGGCAAAGGCCAAACAGATGCCCGCCGGGACGGGAAAACCCTTTTCCATCCACATCAGCGCACACGCCAGAAACACGCTTACGAGAACGATTGGATTTCCGTTGATTACCGCCCGGAATCCGAAATATCCAAATAGGGAGAAGAGAATCCAGACGGCCGTTTTTCCGCGCTGCCCTTCCCAGCCGGCGATCGCGGCCGCCAGCACGGCAAACGCAATCGTGCCCGTTTCCAACACGGTCATCCATAGCGCCCGCGCCGTCGTGAAATCCAACAGCCCGAACGGTAGGAAAATAAACATCGCATAGAGGGGATAAGCGAAACGGGAAAGATCCTCCCCCCGGCCGGGATCCGCCGCATGCCCGTAAATCCATTTTTGTGTTTCGAGCGCCACCCGGTCGTCGTAGGGCTGGATGCCGTTCAGGACAAAACGCGCTCCCATCCAACGGGCAAGGAAATCATTCCCACCGGGATTGGATTCTGAGAATTTTAAATTCACCCGGGTTAATCCGGTCAGACAGAGCGCAGCAGCAATCAGAATTGCCGCCCACACCACTGCCGTCTTCAGAGTCATACCATCGATCCGCGCAGCCTTCATAAGCCACCCGCTTATTCCCGCTGGTTCAACAGCGCCGGAAGGATCCGGATCGCTTCTCCCATCATCGCGCCGGGCCAAAAAATCAATCTGCCGTCCACCGGCAGGACCCGGTTGCTTTCCACAGCCGGCACCCCCGGCATGCTCGACCGGATCGCCGCGGCATCCTCTTCGGCGAAGGGAAATGGTTCGCCCGGAAGCAGAATGACTTCGGGCGCGGCGGCGATCACCTGCTCCGGCGTAACCACAGGGTAGGATCCGGGTTCGCTGCCCGCGCAGGCGGTTTCCGCCCCGCATAAAGAAAGCAAATCGCCGGCATACGATCCGCCGCCGACCGCTTCCCAGGATTGCGGATTGTCCGCGGATCCTCGCCGCGTTCGCGGGCAAAAAACGCGAATTCGCGTCTCCGGCATAGAACCGGTCATCCAATCCACGGAACGCTCCAGCCATACAACGCTTTGCAGCGCCGAGTCCGAGGGGAACATCAGGACCAGATCCCGCAGGTCGGCGACAGCCCGGCGCACCGTTCTAGGCGAGGAGACCCATACCGGAAGACCGGAGCGTTTCCATTCCTCGATCTGGCCGGGGGAATTTTCTTCTTCGGTGGCCAGGAGGAGATCCGGATGCAATCCAGCGACCACCGCGCGGTGAATGGTCTCCGGACGACCCACCCGCGCGATTTCCTTCATCCCGTCCGGAAGCGGGCACAGATCCGTCACACCCACGAGATATCGCCCCAAGCCAAGGGCAAGCAGGCTGTCGGTGATGGACGGTGCGGCGGAGACGATGTGCCGCGGCGGGCAGCCCGGTTCGGCGGAGGGGTTCATGCCTTCCACCACTCCCGAAAAGTGACGGTCGGCTTTCCCACGCCCCAGCTTTCCCGTTCCTCCTGCGGTCCCCACGCAACCGACACTCCCTCGGGAAGCCCGATGC
>CAZYSF010000471.1:0-2658 GCA_964649635.1 uncultured Anaerolineales bacterium
GCCCGGGAGCGGGTCGCCGAGCTGGCCGTGATGCTCGGAACATTGTCGGAGACCACTCGCGAATCGGCCGAGGAGATATTGCAGCTGGTGGAGCGCGATAAGCAGGCGGCCCCTGCGCGGGCGCAGAATTAAGGATTATCCAACCGGCATACTACCGCCGGAGCGGGACAATCGAGAGGAGCGATGCGATGTGGGATATTTTTATCGCCTTTATCATGATCGGGGCGGGGGCCATCCTGGCTTTTTACGAGCTCCAGCGGTGGTTCGCGACTAAACGCTGGATTCATATCGCCTCCATCGTCATGGCGGTGGTCAGTGAAATCGCCCTCGTGAAAGGACCCATTGAATCCCTGATCGTGCTGGTATTTGCGTTCATCCTGGCATTTGTGGCGGATAATAAAAAGTCCGGTTGAAACACCACTTTGTCCCGGCGTTCTTCATTATTGTTGGAGCTTGTCGCTCATCCGAATAACCGGTGCCGGATAAATCGGCTTTCGGTTCAGGCAAAGAAGAGCCGCAACATCCCCCATTGTTGGGCAAGATCATAAAGCGCAATCCCAATTAATAAAAACCCCCCGATCAGGTTGATCAGGCGGCTGTGGCGGGCAAAGAGGATTGTCAGCTGGCGCTGAAGCGACCCGGATAGAAAGGAAAGAATCAGAAGCGGCGAGCCAAAACCCAGGCCAAACCATAGGAAAAGCCAGATTTGGTTGAGTGCCTCGCCGAGGGTAAGGGATAAGGCGAAGATGCTGACCACCAGGGCTCCGGAACAGGGCATGGTGATCGGACCGTAAAGCACGCCGTAGAGGAAGGCATTCAGGAAGGGATGCCGCAGAATGGGGACCGGAATTTGGGGAATCGCTTTAAAGGGATTCCGGTCCAACAGCAGCAACAATCCCAACAAGAAAATAACGGCATCCGACAGCGGAATAATATACATCAGGATACGGCCGATGGGCACGGCCAGCAGAGCGATCAAACCGCCCAGGGATAGCATCATGGCAAGCACGCCGGCCAGCACAAAGAACCCGAGAAAGTACCTCTCTCG
The DNA here is from genome assembly GCA_964649635.1 of uncultured Anaerolineales bacterium. Classification (GTDB taxonomy): domain Bacteria; phylum Chloroflexota; class Anaerolineae; order Anaerolineales; family RBG-16-64-43; genus JAFGKK01. The sequence goes on from CAZYSF010000471.1 coordinate 1,049, forward strand.
GCCTGACCGGATTCCCGTTTGGCCGCTCAAATACGCCAGGTAACCGGGAAAAAGCGGAAGGATACATGGACTGGCGGACGTCAGCAGTCCGAGAACGAAGGAGGTAACGGCTACGTTAATCAGGATCGTCATTCCGGCAGGAAGGGTTCCAGCGCTTTTAGAAGCGCGTCCGATTCCTTTAATCCGTACGGGAGATGATGGACATTTCCCTGGCGGTCGATGATCATCATCGGATCCAAAGGCGGATTAAGGTATTGGGCCGTGTACAAATTACCCAGAGCGCGGGACACCAGTAATGGGGATACGGCGAAGCGCCAATCGAAGCCCCACTCCTCCGCATATTTCTTGAGTGATGCCTCGTCCTCATTTACATCGACATCCAGACTGATGAGGATCAAATCCGCCGGCCGGCCGAGTTGATCATAGGCTTTCCGGATCTGGCCTTGCTGGACGATGCAGTTTGGGCACCATTGCGCCATGGTTGCCAGCAGAACCACCTTCCCTGAATAATCCCCGATCGTGAAGCTCTGCCCGGTAAGCACATCCGTCATTTCATAAGTAAACCAATCCGAAAACGGAGTTTCGGCGACCGAAGTACAGGCGGGGAGGAGCAGGCCGGCCAACACATACAAAAGCAGAGCGGCGGATTTATTATTCATTCGGCGTCCTCCTGAACGGACGAAGCCCTTGAAACCCTAATACATGATCTGTACGAATGCGGAAAAATAAATTACTTGCGGATTTCTTTAGTTTACGGCACACCGGATACTTAACAGGATGTTGAAAAGGCATTGAAGGTGGTCGAGTAGCGGTTTTTGCGTATCGAGACCACCGTTAATTTGGCGCGGTCTCGATATGCCCGCAAAGAGCGCGGGCTACTCGACCAGCTTTTTTCAACACCCGGTTAATTATATATATCAAAATCCGGATGGGATGCTTAAGAATGCTTAAGAGCAGATCCTGATCTGAAGATTTCACGGCGCGCGAAGGGAATCCTCGAGAAGTTACTCTCAGAGGACCACCGGTCACAGCCATTGGCACGGCGTATGCTATAATCGTCCGCAATAGAATATCCTTCGGGGCCGGGTGAGGACCGTGTCTGGTCCAATTCCCGATCGGCGGTAAGCCGGCAGTAAAGCCGGCAAGCCCGCGAGCCAAAGCGGATTATCCGCAGCGGCATGATCCGGTGTGATTCCGGAGCCGACCGTACAGTCGGGATGAGAGAAGGAAAGCCACTTGCGTTTGATTCCCGCGCCCCGAATCCGTTTTGGTTTCGGGGTTTTTGATTCCACGGAGGACACGAAGGAAAACCTGAAGAACACGAAGAATTAATTTAACACGTTGTTGAAAAAGGCTGAGGGCTGTCATTGCGAGGAGCGAAGCGACGAAGCAATCTCCTTTTTTTACCGAAGCAGGAGATTGCTTAGCTCCCTCCGGTGGCTCGCAATGACACTTGAATAATCCTTTTCGACACTCTGTTAATTGATATTTTTGTACTTTTCAGATCTTCCTTTGTCTTCTTCATGGTGGGGTTTCTATGAATAACAACATTACTTCAAAAGCGCCCGGTTCCCGCGGGAAAAGATCATCCGCACTCCGGCTGATACCGG
>CAZYSF010000472.1:0-6289 GCA_964649635.1 uncultured Anaerolineales bacterium
GGCCCGGTCACCGAGGGCGGGATCGGGGGTAAGTTTTTTTCGATTCCACCATTTTGCGATATGATTACGTTCGTCCCGCTTGCGGGAAATTTTATTAACCAGTCCCATTGGAGGACACCATTAAATACACCCGGCCCTTCCTGTTTTATTTATTCCTTTTCGCGGGCTACGCCTCCGCCTTCCCGTTCATCGTCGTATACTATCAGGGATTGGGATTCTCCGGCGCGGAGATCGGCCTGCTGACCGGTATCTCGCCGCTGATCACGTTTTTCGGCGCACCGTTTTGGACCAGGCTCGCGGATTCCACCCGCCGGCACCGCCGGATCATGAGCCTGACGATGGCCATCGGGATCCTGGCTGTCTGTACCCTGCCGCTCCTGCGCACTTTCGCCCCGATCCTCGTCACCGGGCTGATCCTGAGTTTCTTCATGGCGCCGGCTTCCTCATTCGCAGACAACTCCACCATGCACACCCTGGGAGCGAAAAAGGAACTCTACGGCCGCATCCGGCTGGGCGGGAGTATCGGCTTTGCGCTGGCGGCGCCGCTGGCGGGTATCTTCGTCCAAATCACCAGCCTGCGCGCGGCATTCTGGCTGGCGGGGGTCATGTACCTGCTGGCGCTGCTGGTCAGCCAGAACTTCGATCACGGCACGTCTGTGGAAAAGCCCGCAGCCAAGAGCGGCGCCGGCACCCTGCTGCGGGATCCGCGCTGGATTCTCTTCCTTGGAATCGCGTTTGCGGGCGGCCTCTCGATGACCGCCGCCAACAATTACTTCTTCCCGCTGATGAAGGAACTGGGCGCGAAGGAATCCATTATGGGGATTGCGCTTTCGATCGGAACCCTGTTCGAGTTCCCCATCCTCTTTTTCGGCAACCGGCTGATCCGCTACTTTAAACCGTACGGCCTTTTTCTGTTGTCGATGTTCTTCACCGGCCTGCGCCTGGTCCTGTTCGGATTGAACACCTCGCCGGATCTGGTGCTTCTGATTCAGCTTCTGAACGGGTTCTCCTTCCCGGCGATGTGGATGGCGGGCGTGGCCTATGCCCACGAACGCGCCCCGGCCGGGCTGACCACCACCGCCCAGGGCATGTTCAGCGCGATGGTGTTCGGGATCGGCAGCGCGGCGGGCGGCTTTCTCGGCGGCCCGCTCCTGGAAATCCTCGGGGGCCGCGGATTATTCCTGGCGTATGGCATCATCGCGTTCGCCGTATTGGGGATCGGCATGCTGATCGGTAAGCTCCTGCCGGAGAAAAAGGCATCGGTGGACAGCCTCGGAACAACCGCGTAATTCCGAAGGAAAAGAAGGCGGCGGATCCCGCGACAGGCTGAACAATCCTCCGTGCCCGGCCGGCAGATGGTATAAAAAAAAACGTCCATCCCGGACAACAGACGCGGATCATCCAAATAAAGGCGCACCTTAAGGATTTCGGAACCCTAAGGGTTGGCAAAGGTTCCAAAAGGTTTCACCCAACCCTAAGGGTTCCAAAAGGTTCCACCCAACCCTAAGGGTTCCAAAAGGTTCCACCAACCCTCGGGATTGGCCAATCGTCAGAGAGCCCGCAATTGCACCGATATCGGCTAACTTGCCGGCTGCCGGATCCCTTATTATTGAAAGGGATTAATTGCCGGAAGTCATAAAAGGCGGCAAATTCCGATTTTTTTGCGCATCAGTAAGAACCCGGCGCGTGATAACCCGTATGTAATCTCGAACCTCCGGAAAAAACACGCGGCAGCCGGTTGCGCGTACAATTTCCCCATCCCGTGATGAACGACAGGAATGAGGCGTACATGAGCACATCTTCCGCATTGATCGAAACCAGCCACCTGATAAAAAAATTCGGCGATAAGGTCGCGGTAAACGATATTTCCTTCAACGTGAACGGCGGCGAAGTGTTCGGATTCCTCGGCCCGAACGGAGCCGGGAAAACAACCACCATCAAGGCGATCGTCGGCCTGCTGCAGCCGACCTCGGGCACGGTCAAAGTGGCCGGGTACGATGTGCAGTTGCAGCCGATGCAGGCCAAAGCCGCCAGCGGCTTCGTCCCCGATACGCCCAACCTCTACATGAAGCTTTCGGCGCGCGAGCTGCTGCGCTTCGTCGGCGATCTGTACGAGCTTAAGCCGGAGAAGGCCGCCGAACGCGGCGACGAGCTCCTGCGCCTGTTCGACCTGGCGGATGTGCGCGACGACCTGATCGACTCCTACAGCCATGGGATGCAGCAGAAGATCGCCCTGGCCGCGGCGCTGATCCACGACCCGAAGGTGCTGGTGCTCGACGAACCGACAGTCGGGCTGGACCCGAAATCCGCGCGGCTGATCAAGGACATGCTGCGCCAGATGGCCGACCGCGGCGCCGCCGTGTTCCTTTCCACCCACATCCTCGAAATCGCCGAGCGGATGTGCGACCGGATTGGGATCATCGACCGCGGGAACCTTGTGGCGGTGGGAACGATGGACGAGCTGCGCGCGATGGGCAAGGGCGAGCGCAGCCTGGAAGACATCTTCCTCGCGCTCACCGGCGGCGCCGAGGTGGCGGAGATCACCGAGGTGCTGAAATGACCTCCGCCGCGGCCGCCGGCCGTTCCGCCGGGTGGAAGGAACCGTTCCATCCCGAGCATTCGATCCTCCACCATGTCTGGAAGCTTCTGCGCCTGCAGATTTCCGTCACCTGGAGCACGTTCCGCACGGCACGCCTGCGCCGCAAGATCGGCACAATTATCGTTGTGCTGGTGACTGTATTATTCGCCGGCGGGGTTTTTGCGATCAGCTGGTTCCTGCTCGGGGCCTTGCGGTCGCCCGAACTGGAGCGGATCCTGATCGAGCAAAACCAGCCCTCGCTGACGCCGTTCCTCGAAACCGTGCCCGTGCTGATCCTGGCCGGCTCCTTTCTGGGGATCCTGCTGACGAGTTTCGGGGTGCTGCTCTCGGCGCTGTACCTCTCGGGGGATCTGGATTTCCTGATGGCGGCGCCGGTCCCCATCCGCGCGGTATTCGTCGCCAAACAGCTGCAGGCGGTCCTCCCCAACTTCGGCCTCATCGCGTTGTTCGGGCTACCGGTGCTGTTCGGGCTGGGCGCCTCCGGCGGGTATAACTTCCTCTACTACCCGATGGTGGTGATCGTCCTGGCGCTCTTGGCCCTGGCCGCGGCGGGGGCGAGCAGCCTGCTGGTGATGGGCGTGGCGCGCATATTCCCGCCCCGGCGCGTGGCGGAAGTGATCGGCGCCGTAGGCGCACTCCTTTCGATCATCTGCTCGCAATCCGGCAACTTCGTCAACGCGATGCACCTGGACGAGCAGAATCTCAGCCCCGAGCAAATCCCGTTTGCCGCGATCACGCGCTTCAACGCAATCTGGAATCCGCTTTCCTGGCCCGGGCGCGGGCTGGTGGATCTCGGGGAGGCGCGCCTCCTGCCGGCGCTGCTGTTCCTCGGGCTCACCGTTGCCCTGGCCGGCGGCTTGTTCCTCCTTTCGCTGCAGGTGGCGGAGCGGCTCTACTACTCCGGCTGGGCGAACATGCAGGCTGGCGGGAGGAAGAACCGCACCGCGCCGAAGGTGCGTCGTCCCGGCGTGGTTCCAGCCGGGACCGCTTCGCCGGTCCGCGCCGGAGCCGCCGCCTCGTTCCTCTCGGAATTCATACCGCAGCCGGTCATGGGGATGATCCGTAAGGATTTCCTGACCTTGCGCCGCGATCCGCGCAACATGGGGCAGTTGATCACGCCGTTGATCGTCGGTTTCATGTACGTGTTCATCCTCTTCCGCCCCGATGGATTTCCAATCGAAGGCCGCGGCGAAGCGCCGGATTGGTTCATGCAGCTGATCGGGACCGCCATGCTCTACAGCAACATCGGCATCTCGCTCCTGGTCGGCTGGTCGCTGATCTCGCGCCTGGGGATGATGGGTTTCTCGCAGGAAGGAAAAAATTACTGGATGCTCAAGACGGCGCCGGTGGGCGCCGTCCGGCTGCTCCTGGCGAAGCTGCTGGTGGCGTACTTACCCGGCCTCGTCATGGGGACGCTCTTCATGGTGATCATCTCACTGATCCGGGGCGCTTCGATCTCGATCCTGCTCTTCGGCCTGGCGGTCGTGGCGCTCTCGATCATCGGGGCGGCCGGGATCAACGTCGCCTTCGGGGTCGTCGGCGTCAATCTTAACTGGGAGGATCCGCGCAAGATGAATCCCGGCCTTTCGGGATGCTTCAGCATGCTGTTGAGCTTCCTCTACATGGGCTTAAGCGTGGTGCTTTTTTTCGGCCCGCCCCTGCTGTTTGAGGCCTTCGGGCTCCCCGAGCTGGCCGGGCAGGCGGCCGGGTTGCTCCTGGGCGGCGCGTTCAGCATCGCGTGCGCGGTCATCACCCTCGGGCTGGTGAAAAACCGCGTCCCGCGGATCGGCGAGAGTTAACAGAACTTTTTCTCCGCCGCCGCGTCGGATAAGGCATCGCGAAACAGACATGGCTCTCCAAGGAGGATCTTCATGCAATCCGCTTCCGAATTGCTTCCCTGGATCATCACGATCACGGCGGCCGCCATTTCCTTCGCCGCCGGCATTCTGTGCCTGGTCCGGTTCGCAAAAACGCGCAAGCCCCTCTATCTCGTCCTCGGCTTGCTGCTGACCTTTCTTGTTCCGGGCGCGTTACTATATTGGGGAACACATTATTGGATTACCCAGGGGATGCCGCCGCCGGATCCGATCATCACCTACGGTCCCCCGCCCTCCACGGATCTCCCCTGAGCCGCCCGGCCACCATAGGTCCGGGGGTGGAATCCCTTTTCCGGCTTTTCACACTCTGGTGTAGAATTCTGAGTACCCGGAGCACAGGAAAATGACAAACAGCCCGATCGAATTCATTTGGATAGGCCTGTTTCTCCTCGCCGTCCTCACCGCGATCGCCGCATTCATCATCGGTGTATTATTTTTAATCCGGTTCTCCAGAACACGAAACAAACGATTTCTCGCCGCCGGATTAATCATGACGCTGCTCCTGCCGGGCTGCCTGATCCTTTTCGGAATCCTGGCCTGGCTTCCCAACGCCTTTGTGGCCTACGGTCCTCCGCCTTCCAATTACGTCCCCTGACCGCGCCGGCTGAGCGCCTCCCTCCCGTATGTCCCGAATTTCCTACGCCCTGAATAAACTCCGGACGGATTATTATTTGAGCGGGATCAGCGAGCGTTTCCGCTCGGGGAAATCCGTGCCGCCGCCCTCCTACGTTTTATGGGATTGCACGCGCCGGTGCAATCTTCACTGCGCGCATTGCGGGGCGACGAAGGAAACCTACCCGGCCGAATTATCCACCGGGCAAATCCTGCGGACCGTGGATGAACTGGCGGCGATGAAAACCGGGATGTTCGCCGTCACCGGCGGCGAACCGTTGCTGCGCAAGGACCTGCTCGAGGTGTTGGCCCATGCCCGCATGCGGGGGCTGAAAACCGGGATCGCCACCAATGGTTTTCTGCTCGATGAAGCAATCGCCGACCGGATCCGGGACATCGGCGTGTATTCGGTGCAGATCAGCTTCGACGGCACCGAGCCGACCCATAACCGGATCCGCGGGAATCCGCACAGCTTCGAAAAAGCCGCGCAGGCCGCCGGCCACCTGCTCCGCCGCCGGCTGCCGGTGCTCTCCGCCGCGACAACCGTCACGCCTCAAAATCTGGGCGAACTGGATGCGATGCGTGTGCTGCTTGCCGGATTGGGAATCGGGATGTGGCGGCTGACCGTCGTCATGCCGATCGGCAGGGCGGAAACGGCGGATCTCTCGCTCGATGCCGTTCAGATGGAAAGCCTGTTCGCATTTGTAAAGGACCACCGGCGCGGCATGCCGCGCATCTATCTGGGCGAAAACCTCACCTACCTGGGAGAATGGGAAACGCGGCTGCGGCGCGCGCCGGTCATCTGCCCGGTCGGGTTTCTGGCCTGCTGCATCGGCGTGGATGGCCACGTGCGGGGCTGCCCGGAAATGCCGGATACGCCCGAAAACCGCGAGGGGTCGGTCCTCGAGAAACCGTTCGCGGATATCTGGCAATCCGGTTTCGGCCGGTATCGAATGAGGGAAATCCTCGCGACGGATCCGGATTGCTCCGCCTGCGGGTGGAAGCACGATTGCTTCGGCGGCTGCTGGGTGATGCGCGCGGGGGATCTTCACTGCATCCGCCGCCGGCTGCATGCCGGGGCGCTGCCCCCAACCGGATGAACGCGCGCCGCATCGAAATGCGGGGGTATACTTTATTCGCTTGAGACATTTCAATTATTCATGCACCACTTCAGGAGGCGCCATGAAAGCCGCCCTGCTCG
>CAZYSF010000473.1:0-3315 GCA_964649635.1 uncultured Anaerolineales bacterium
CTGATTTCCGACATTCCAGTAGCCATGGTCCTGCTGCCGCGGGTATCCGGGCTTCCGGAAACACGCCTCCGGCCGGCCTCGCCGACGGTGGCGCTGCGCGCCCTGGCGCCGAGCTCGCTTTTTCAATTGCCCGGGACGGGACGGTTTGAATTCCTGGCCTTGGCGGATTTTGTGAAACGCGTTCCCTGCTTTCATTTGGATTTGGGAACCCGCCTGGATAAGATTCCGGACGCCATTCTGGAGGCATTTCCGCGATGACCGAACCCCTTGTCAGCGTCGTCATGGCCGTCCGCAACGGCGATCGCTTCCTCCGCGAGGCGATCGACAGCGTCTTGCAGCAAACGTACCGGCCAATGGAGATCGTCCTTGTGGACGGGCAATCCACAGACGGCACGGCGGAGATCGCATGTTCCTACCCGGAGATACGATACATCCTCCAGAAGACGCTGGGGGTGGCCGAAGCCTACAATCTTGGCGTAGAGTCTTCCGCGGGCGAGCTGATCGGATTCCTTTCGCATGATGACCTTTGGCCCCCGGACAAATTAACCCTGCAGGCAGCCTTCCTGACGGAGCACCCCGAGGCGGATTGCGTCGTCGCGCGCGTAAAATTTTTCCTGGAGCCCGGCTGCGCCTTTCCACCCTCTCTGCGCGAGAACCTTCTCGAGGGTGATCATCCGCTGCGTATTCCGGAGACGCTGCTGGCGCGGCGCCGCGTATTCGACCGGGTCGGGCTCTTCGATACGGAAATCCGGGCCGCGGAGGACATGGATTGGTTCGCCCGCGCCGCCGATATGGGAGTCGCGATCGCCCTGATCGACAAGGTCCTGCTGCATAAACGCATCCACGACCGTAATACTTCGGTGCAAACCGACAAGAATATGCAAAGCATGTTCGATTTGCTCCGGCGTTCCGCGTCCCGGAAGCGGAAAGCGGAAACCTCCCGGGCGCCCCGCGCGGAATGAAAACCGGCCGGCGGAAAATTCACAAGCGGTAGAAATCCAGAGGATACGGATTATGATTTCCGGTCTCGTAAGCGCCGTCATCCCCGTTTTCAACGGCGAAACCTTTTTGGCCGAGGCGATCGAAAGCATTCTCGCCCAGTCGTATCGCCGGATCGAGGTGATTATCGTGGATGACGGGTCCACGGACGGCGGCGCGAAGGTCGCCCAAAGGTATCCGGTGCGCTGCTTTTTTCAGCAGCACCTCGGGCAGGCAGCCGCGCGGAATTTCGGAATCCGGCAGGCCCGGGGCGAATTTCTCTCCTTCCTCGACGCGGACGACGTATGGATGCCGGAGAAGACAACTCGGCAGATGGAGCTGCTCGCGGCCCGGCCGGAATTGAAAGCGGTGTTTGGATGGATGGAGCAGTTTATTAGCGGGGAAGCCAAGCCCGTGAAAATCCGTTTTGCCGGAACCGTCCTGAACGGCATCCATCCCGGCGCCATGCTCATCCGCTCGGCGTCGTTCGCGCGGATTGGTTTGTTCGCGACCGGATGGCAGATCGGGGAATTCTTGGATTGGTACGCCCGCGCCACGGAAGCCGGGCTCGTCTCGGCGGTTCTGCCGGAAGTGGTCGTCCGGCGGCGAATTCACGACAACAATTCAATGCGCGGCGAACAGGTGGATAAAGCGGATTATGCCCGGGTCCTAAAAGCCGCCCTGGACCGCCGTCGTGCCGCACAACACCCCAAGGACCGATAGCCCATGAGCCCTTTCCACTCCCAGGGCCGGCCGGGGCAAACGCGTCCGAACGGACGGATCGAATGAAGCATGCCGCTTTCTGGAAATGGGCATACCGTCAATTGCACATCCATCCCTTGGACCTCGCACGGATCATGGGATTGACGGCGGCTCAGCTTGTGGGCTTCGGACTGATCGCCTGGGTGTTCCAAAGCGCGGTATTCCTCCCCGGGTTCGATTCCACTTTTTGGCGCGCGGCGGCCATGTGCGTTTTCGCGGTCGTCGGCGCCTTTGGAATTTACCTGTCCCGGGCCGCCGGCGCGCAGATAGCCAATCGCGCCGCGAGCCGGATGCGTGCGGATCTTCTCGGTTTTCTGTATTCACGCGCGTACGATTATTTTGCGTGGACAAACAGCGGCGCGCTGCATGCCAGCGTGGTCTGGGATACCGAACGCGTGGAAAAATTCAACGAGACGTTGCTGGGGAAGATCCTCCCGGCGCTGCTGGTCGGGGCGGGGATCGGCCTGGTGATGATCTGGCTTAATCCGACCCTGGTGGTGCTGCTCCTGATGGCATTGCCTTTGCTGCTGGCGGCAAGCCGCTTTTCCCTGCGTTTGCTGAAGCGCCAAACCGACCGGCGCAATGGGATGCTTCGGATCTACACCCAAAGCACCCTGACATTCGTCCAACACATCGGATTGACCCGGATCCAGACCGCCGAGGAACAGGAAACCTCCTGTCAGACGGAAAGAATTCAGGCGCTGCGCCGTGAATCGGAAGCGCTGTCCCGCATGCAGGCATTTCATGACACCGTTCAAACCGGCCTGCAACTGGGGGTGGTTGGGGTCCTGTTGATCATCGGCGGCGGTCAGGTAAGCGCAGGGCAGACCACGCTCGGCAATCTTCTGGCGTTCAATGCCGTGCTGATCGCCCTCCGGCGCTACGTCCAGGATGCCGTCAGTTCGGTGCCCGCGCTGGTGGACGGCGTCCATGCGCTCGAAACGCTGTTCCAACTCACCCGGAATGCTCCGCCGGAACCGTATCAGGGATCCCGGCAGATCCGCTTTGAAGGCGCGATCCAGTTCCGCGATGTGACCTTCCGCTACGGCGAACACGAACCGATCCTTCGCGGCGTCGACTTTGCGCTGGAACCGCGTACGCTCACCGTGCTTGTCGGCGCCAACGGATCGGGAAAGACGACCCTGGCGAATTTAATTTTGGGTTTCTACCGTCCGCAGAAGGGCAGCCTGTATGCGGATGGATACCCGTACGAGGGGTTGGACATCCGGGCGTTGCGGCGGCGAATCGGGCTGATGGTCTGTGACGAGGGCGATCTGCTCAGCAATCCCACGAGCTGGCAGAGCCGGGCGGTCTGGCAGGTGAGCCCCAAGCGGCGGATCGTGCTGTCCGGAACGCCCCTTGGAAACATGCCGCGCGATGTGCTGCCGATCCTCGCTTTCGCGTGTGGCGATGGCACGGCGGCGCAGCCCTATGGCTGGCATCGGGGCTACCTGGAAGCGAACTGGCGCGCGTCGATGTCGCAGGCGCAGCGCGGGATCGACGCGTTCCGGGAGGATTTCGTGACGGTAGACTGGTCCACTGCCCTCTACAACGAAACCTTTGCACGGGGCCAAG
>CAZYSF010000474.1:0-4225 GCA_964649635.1 uncultured Anaerolineales bacterium
CAGGAAAAACTCGTCATGCCGGCGCGTGAATAGCCGGCATTCATGTGTGTTTCCCACCTTAGAAAAAATTTTTTCCTATTAGTGCCTTATGGATCCCGGCTAAAGATCTCGCCGGGATGACGATCACATCAATCCGTCATGCCGGCGCGTGAATAGCCGGCATTCATGTGTGTTTCCCACCTTAGAAAAAATTTTTTCCTATTAGTGCCTTATGGATCCCGGCTAAGAACTCGCCGGGATGACGATCACCTACATGATTTCTTCGTACAATTTTTCCAATGATAAATCCGGCACGACCGTCTGGCGGGAGCGCAGGGTGAGCGATGCGGCCGATATTCCCAGGCGCACCGCCTCATCGAGGGGGATATCATTAAGGATGGCGAACAGCACGGCCGCCGTCAGGGCGTCGCCGGCGCCGGTCGGATCCACAATCGCCGTGCGCAGCGCCGGGAAATGCCCGCGGTTTTCATGCGCGGCGTAGGCCGCACCGAACTCAGCCAGCGAAATAATCGCCATGCGGACACCGCGCGCGACCAATTCCTGCGCCGCCTGGACTGCGCTGTCGGGATTCTCCGGGGGAATGCTGCGCCCGAGAAGTATCTCCGCTTCCCCGGCGTTGGGGGTCAGCAAATGAATATCCCGCAGGTGCGGCGTCAGCCGGGCCGCCAGGTGACGGGAGGTCGGATCCGCGCTGACCGGAACGCCGGCTTTGCGGGCGAGCCGGAAGACTTCGGTGATGGCCTCCGCGGAAATATTCGCGTCCAAAAAAATCATCCGCGCGGAATGGAAAAGCGCTTCTTGGGCGCAAATTACTTCGGGCGTGATCGCCTTGAGGACGGTCATGTCGTCCAGGGCGGCCCGCAGCCGCCCGTGGGAATCCACCACCGCCAGATACGCGCCGGTGGTCTGGTCGGGCAGAATTTGGACAGCCGAGATATCCACCCCCGCTTCCTTTAATACGCCAAGCAACGCCCTGCCGGAGGCGTCCTCGCCGACGGCGGAGAGCAGGGTGCACGGCTGGCTCAGCCGGGCGAGATTCTCCGCCACGTTGCGCGCCACTCCCCCGAATGCAAACCGTATCCGCGCCGGGGTGGAGGTCCCTTCCTCCCACTCACCGGAAAGCCTGCCGACCATATCCATGCCGGCGGCGCCGATCACCAGAACCGGTTTTTCGTTTTCCATCGATCCCATGGTAATCTCCCCGTAAAGCCCGGGAACAATCCGGAAGAATGCCATTCTATCCCAATCGGCGCAACCCGGTGAATTCAGCATCGTCACGGAATTCCAAACCGGCGATTTCAATTTTATTAGCCACAAAAGGCACAAAGAGCGCATAGAAAAAAATTTTTGCTTTTTGTGCCCTTTGTGGCGAATTCTTTTTTCTTTCGGGGGAAGTCACATCATGGAGTTGTTGCGCGGACGGTACTGGAGCGCTTCCGCCAGGTGGGCGGGGGCGATGCCCTCCACGCCCGCCAGGTCGGCGATCGTGCGGGCGATTTTAAGCACGCGGTGGAAAGCGCGGGCCGAGAGCTGCAGCTGCTGCATCGCGCTGCGCATCAACGCGCCGGCGGATTCATCCAGCGGGCAGTAGCGGCGGACATCGCCGGCGCGCATCTCGGCGTTGCAGATCAGGCCGCCGCCGGCGAAGCGCTGGCGCGCGCGCTCCCGCGCCGCCTCCACCCGGGCACGCACGGCATGCGACCCCTCCGCGGGCAGCGGATCGGCCAGCTTGGCGTATTCCACCCGCGGCACCTCGATGTGAATGTCGATCCGGTCCAGCATCGGGCCGGAGATCCGTTTCTGGTAGCGGGTGACCATCGCCGGAGCGCAGGTGCAGGCGCGGACGCTATCCCCGGCAGAGCCGCACGGGCACGGGTTCATCGCCGCCACCAGCATGAAATTCGCGGGGAAGGTCAGCGACCCGTGGGCGCGGGAAATCGTCACCACCTTGTCTTCCAGCGGCTGGCGCAGCACTTCGAGCACGCGCGGTCCGAATTCGGGGAACTCGTCGAGGAACAGCACGCCGCGGTGGGCGAGGCTGATCTCCCCGGGGCGCGGCCAGTTGCCGCCGCCCACCAGGCCGGCGTGGGAGATGGTGTGATGCGGCGCGCGGAACGGGCGGTGTTTGATCAGCGGCACGTCCGGCGGCAGCTGATCCGCGACGGAATAAATGCGCGTGATGTCGAGCGCTTCGTCGAGGGAGAGGCGCGGCAGGATGGAGGGGAAGGCCCGCGCGAGGAGGGTTTTACCGGCGCCCGGCGGGCCGATCAGCAGCACGTTATGCCCGCCGGCGGCCGCCACCTCGAGCGCGCGTTTGGCGTGCTCCTGCCCGCGGATTTCTTCGAGCGCCGTGTACAGGGCGGTGGCGTAATCCTCTTCCAACGATTCCGGATCGTCCATCGCCGGCACCTTCACCGGCTCCAGCGGGCATTCGCCGGTCAGGTGGCGGACGAGCGCCGAAATGTGCTCGACCGGAAAAACCTGCAGGTCGGGGATCAGGGCCGCCTCGCGCGCGTCGCAGGCCGGGACGAACACGCGCTTGAGCCCCAGGCGGCGGGCGAGCGCGGTCATCGGCAGCACGCCGCGCACATGGCGGACCCCTCCATCGAGCGAGAGCTCGCCGACAACCAGGGTTTGATCCATTTCGAAACCGGGAACTTGATCCGAGGCGACCAGCAGGCCGAGCGCGATCGGGAGATCGTAGGCCGGCCCTTCCTTGCGAAGATCGGCCGGCGCGAGGTTGACCGTCACCCGCCGGTAGGGAAACGCCAGGCCGGCGTTCTTCACCGCCGCCTGGACCCGTTCGCGGCTTTCCTGAACGGCGGTGTCCGGCAGGCCGACAATGACGAACGACGGCATGCCGTTGGAAACATCCACTTCCGCGTCCACGACGGCGCCGTCGAGTCCGATGACCGCACAAGACGATACTCTGGCTAACATAGGCTCCCCCTTGGATTGAAAATTCAAGCGTAGTGTAGTCCGCGCGCCGCGGCGTGTCAAGCAAACCGCCTTCCCGAACATCCAGGTTTATGTTTCAATGGTCCGCATGAAGATTGAGATCACACCGCGGATCAGCGTGCCGGAAGCCGAACTGCAGATCGAGTATGTCCGCGCCCCCGGCCCGGGCGGCCAGAACGTAAACAAGGTCGCCACGGCGGTCCTGTTGCGGTTCGACGTCCGCCATTCCCCCTCGCTGCCGGAGGATGTCCGGCGCAGGCTGGCGCGGCTGGCGGGGCGGCGGTTGACCTCGGAGGGGGTTATCGTCATCCACGCGCATGCGCACCGCACCCAGGATCAAAACCGGGCCGATGCGATAGACCGGCTGAGGGAATTAATCGCCCATGCGGCGGTCCCCCCAAAAAGGCGGAAGGCCACCCGCCCGACAAAAAGCTCCAGGGAGAGGAGGTTAACGGTTAAGCGGCAGCGGGGGGAGCGGAAAAGCCTTAGGGGTAAAAGCTATTCCAGGGAAGAATAATGCCGATTCGGGTTTTTTTAGGGAGTTTTTACTACTTTTTATCGCTCGTTCACATCCTTTTTATCGATCCTTGGGACGGATTGGCATATCCTTCCTTTAAAGGAAGAAGCCGGCGAACGGGTGGGGTGTGAAATCGCGCCTTTAACATCCGGGCGTTTGGCACCGCATTTGTAACGGAATGGTCAGGGTAGAAATTGGCCTTTTCGGTGCATGCTAAGGCTGGAAACGGATGTCTGCCTTGATGGATTAAGGCATCCGTTATTTTGGCTTATAATTCCGGGTCTGCGTCCCGGCTTGCCCGGGTCGCGTTTTTCGCCTGACCGGTTTCACCGGTGGGTGGTCCGAAGCTGGTCCGGACCGCCCAAAAGAGGGCAATATGGTATCCAGGTTTGCTCCCCTGTCCGAATCCGTCAATCACCACTTGCGTGGGATTCGTCGCGTTGGTGCGCTATCGATCGGCCGGAGGCAACTGATTTTCCTGATACCGTTTATGGCGGTCGGGGCAGGCTTTTTCTCCACGGAATCCACGAATAATCCCAATCCAAATCTTAGAATCCCGAACCGGAACAACGAGCCCGGTGTCCAATCGCATGCCGTTGCGGTTCCCCGATACATTCCCCAAAACCGCCCGAATTATCAAGGGACGCAAACGCCGGGAACGGATCTTACAGTCGCGAAGACGAACGATACGGGCGGGGATGCCACGGTCGGAATTCTTTTCAACTGGACTCTCACCGTGGCCAACGGCGG
>CAZYSF010000475.1:0-2939 GCA_964649635.1 uncultured Anaerolineales bacterium
CGTAGTTGTCGATTACGGCGATCATGGTTGCTCCTTTTTCTTCCGACCTAACCCCCATCACAATCCCGTAGGGGCGCAGCGCCGCTGCGCCCCTACGGGATTGTGATGGGGGTTAGGTCTGTTCGGCCTGCTCCACGGCCATCAGTACGGCCCGGGCTTTGTTCATTGTTTCCTGGTATTCGCGCTGCGGATCGCTGTCCGCGACGATCCCGGCGGCGGCCTGGACCGAGACGGTCCTGCCGCGGCCGATCAGCGTGCGGATCGCGAGGCAGGTATCCATCGATCCGTCGAAGGAAAAATATCCAACCGCGCCGCCGTACGGCCCGCGTCCGTCCGGTTCGAGCTCGGAGATGATCTCCATCGCCCGCACCTTCGGCGCGCCGCTGACGGTCCCGGCCGGGAATGAGGCGCGCACCAGGTCGAACGCGGTTTTCCCCGGGCGCATCTCGCCTTCCACCTGCGAGACGATGTGCATCACGTGCGAGTAGCGCTCGATCACGGCGTACTCCGGAACGCTGATCGTCCCATACCGGCAGACCCGGCCCAGGTCGTTGCGCCCGAGGTCGACCAGCATCACGTGCTCGGCGCGCTCCTTCGGGTCGGCCAGCAGGCGCGCTTCGATCGCGGCATCCTCCCCGGGGGTCGCGCCGCGCGGGCTGGTGCCGGCGATCGGACGCAGGCTGGCCCGGTTCCCTTCCAGGCGGACGAATACCTCCGGGGAAGACCCGGCCAGGTAGAACGGCTCGCCGTCGACGGAGCCGAAATCGAAAAAGAACATGTAGGGCGAGGGGTTGAGCCGGCGCAGCGCGCGGTAGATATCGAACGGCGCGGCCTTCGTCGTGCGCGAGAGCCGCTGCGAGGGCAGGACCTGGAACACGTCGCCGGCGTAGATGTGCTCCTTGGAATCACGCACCATTTTTTCATAGCGCTCGCGGCCGACGTTGGATTCGAATTCGACCGGCGCGGCGGCGCCGGAAGCGCGCGCGGGTTCGGCCGCCAGCGGCTTGCGCAGCCTTTTTTCGAGCGTGTTGAGTTTCTTGCGGGCTTCTTTTTCCCCGTCGAAGGGATAGGCGATCAGGAACATGCTGTTGCGCACGTGGTCGAAGGCGACAATCGTATCCGCCAGCAGGAAGACCGCTTCCGGGAGGGGCGAGGGGTGGAGCAGGGGATCCAGGCGGGGCTCGAAATAGCGCACGCACTCGAAGCCGAGATAGCCGACCAGACCGCCGAGGAAGCGCGGGAGCTTGACCGGCGAATCGGGCAGGGCGGGCGGGCTCAGCCGCGCCATCTCCTCCTCCAGCAACCGGAACGGGTCGGAATCCGGCGGCGCGGTGAGGATCTGCGTTTCGCCGTTTTCGCTTCGCTCCAGCGTGCGCCCGCGCAGGGTGTAGACGCAGCGCGGCTCGACGCCGATGAACGAATAGCGCGCAACCTGTTCGCCGCCCTCGACCGATTCGAGCAGGAACGACGGACCGTTTCGGCGCAATTTGAGGTAGGCCGAGGTGGGCGTCTCGAGGTCGGCGGATATTTCGCGCACGATCGGTGCCAGCGCCGGGGTTAAAATTTTTTCGGGTGCTTCGATAATCATGGTGGCCTCGCTTCTACTTCCCCTCCCGTTATCGGGTTTTTATTTTCGATAACGGGAGGGGACAGAGGGGAGGGTAAACCCCTTCCCCCGACCCCTCCCTCACCCCCAACCCCTCTCCCGGCTTATGCCGGGAGAGGGGAGCTGGAGATCTTCCGGCAGGGCGAGGGTTGGTTAAACAAAGAATCCCCTCTCGTCTCAGGGACGGGAGGGGATCCCGCGGTGCCACCCTGGTTAAGCTGCCCGCCCGGCCTGCGCCGGGAACAAAAAAACCCCATCGTGATTGCGACGGGGTTTGGGCCAGCCTCACTTGGTCGGGTACGCTCGGATTTCGGACCGATTAATACCCTTGCCTGCTAACGGAGGCGCCGGATTGGGCTACTGAATTCGCCCGCTCAACTCGGAGGTCCATTCGGTGTCTGCTGGCGGACCGGGCTTGCACCTGCTGCTGCCCGGCTCTCTTGCCGCTGCGCTTACGCCTACTCGTCCTCGTCGACGTTTTTACTGTTCGATTAGGCGCATTTTTAGCACATAAGGGGCAGGGGTGTCAAGGGCGAGGCTTAAGACCGCGTCGGTCCGTCATCCCCGCGTATTGTAAACGGGGACCGACGCGGTCTCAAGCCTATGCAAAATGTGAAAAAACCAGGGTTGCGGCCGGAAATCAATTGGCACACCCGTCATCTCCTAGATATCCCCCGCGATTACGGGCACGGGATCCCGCTTCTTACCGCGCGAGTACGGACACGCGCTTCATATAACTGCCGGTGAGTATCGGCGGATCCGGACGGGGGACGTATTTTTCGCCGCAGCCGACATTATCTGCCGGCCGCACAGATACCTGCAAGCGGATGGACCCCGCGACGATACATGGACCGCGGGGAATAAACTTATCTCGAAACAAGTCTATAATGACGCGCTGGACCGTCTCTTGAATTGGATGTGGGCAACCGGAAAACGCGGTTCATCGGAGGGGCTCAGGAAATACTGGATCGCCTGAGACCGAAGCGGTCCTGACAACCGCGTCGGTCGTGTATAACCGCCTTGGTTTGACAGACCGCCTCGGCCCCCGCCAGGAACATCTCCGCTCCCCCGCTGCGCAAGTGCGGGTGCGGGGATTGCGGACCGCCTTGGTCTATGGCGAACCTTGTACAATTAATGGAACGCACCGTATCCGATCTCGCATGTGTCAGGAGGCGGCTGCCTTGACGACCCGCACCCCGATTGTCTTTTCCGAAGAGTTCCGCAGCCTGCTGCGGAATGCGCGCTTTTCAATCCAGGCGGGTTTCCGGTACGCGGCCCGAGGGTGATAATGAGCTCTCATTCACCGCCGGGGGCAGCAATCGCCGGCGGGGTG
>CAZYSF010000476.1:0-2164 GCA_964649635.1 uncultured Anaerolineales bacterium
GATGCTTCGCGAGGGCAGGCGGGGGCGGGCTGCTCAGGGTGGCCGATCAAGGGTATTCGGCTCTTTTCGGCGACATCCGCGTACGCCCCCCGCCGGATCATTTCCACGCTTTGGGCCGGGCGACTCCCCCGAACAGCCGCCGGAGGCGATATTTCCACGTGGCGCCCCGGGGTATTTTTCCGTTTCGATCAGCCAGAAAGGTTCTGGCAAGTTGCCGTCCGCGCCCGATCAGCGCATCGGCCTGGGTGAAATCCCACGACCGCACGGGGCCGGCATCCAGCTTGAGGAAGTGAACCCGCACACCCTCATGCCGGGCCCATTCCAATTGATTTTCCGTCAGTTGCTCGATCATCGCCCTAAGCGCGAATCCGGAAATATTAATGATGCCGGATCCTTCTATCTGAATGATATCCCCCTCGATGTTCATGGCCAGAATCTCATCGGCGCCGTATTCCACCGCCACCCGCAAGGGGAGGTTCGCGGCAACCGCTCCATCCACATATCGGAGCGAGCCCACAGCCCACGGCGGAAAGTAGGGCGGCAGCGCGGAGGTGGCCATCGCCCCATCCAGCAGCCGGTCTTCGCGCAGTTCGCCGAAAACCCGGGTGGCGTTGCCGGGATATTCCACCGCCAGGGCGAACGCCCGCTGCCGGGTGCGGCGGTAGAGATCCCCGAACGTCTGGCAACCGGCAGGCAGATGGGATTTTATGAACGCCGCGACCGGCTCATTGGGAAACAGGCTTTCCATTCCCGTGGCAAAACGCCGCGTGGCCGTGAAAACGCTCTCGCCTCCCTGCGGGACCGGGCGGGCCTTCCGCCAATAATCCTGAAGCATGCGGGTTCCATGCACGGTGGGGTCGGACGCCATCAGAATGGCGTTCAAGCCGCCCGCCGACGTGCCGGCCCAAAGACCGGGCCGCACCCCCGCTTCGAGGAACACCTCAAGCGCTCCGGCTTCAAGCGCTCCATAGTTGCCCCCGCCGCTTAAAACGACTGCGAACATAGCTCCCTCCCGTGACCGCTGCGTGCCCGCCCGGCCTTGCGGACGGAAGAACGGTATCGAACAACGGGACGCCAATATCGATACTACTACAAATGGCTTGCATCAAAAACCTCTGCATTTCAGCCGTACGGATCTCTTATTCATTTCTCACATGGTCTTTTGCTATAATCCCCGGGTAGGGAAAGGACATCGGGAGAAAATCTTGCCAGGGAATCTGTCGGTCGAAGGATTGCTTCTGCTGGTCGCCGGAATCCTCGTCGGGATCGCCATCCTGGCCGTCCTGGCGGGCGCTCTGCTCCTGCGGAGAGCCCCGCGCCAGCCGTTCTTCCTGATCCGTCAACAGACCGCCGCGACCGGCTGGCGCCTGATGGCTGCGGCGTTCGGCATTCTCCTATTGGCGGGAACGGTCCGGTTGTTCGGCGCTCCGGTCATTTTCCAGATGATCACCCCCACCCCTTCCATCACGTTGACGCCCAGCACCACGCAGACGCCGACCATCACCTTTACCCCGTCCCGGACCCTGAGGCCGACCATCACGCTGACCGCCACCGACACCTTCACCCCAACCCCTTCGCCGACCCCGTTCGTTCCTTTTAACATCGAGCAGCTCTTCACCAGCAACGTCATTCCGGATCCCCGGTTGCGAGTCAGCCCGCTGACGTTCGCAAGAACCGTCGACGAGCACAACCAGCCGGTGGCTCCCAACACGGTCTTTTTCAATCCGGTCCAGAAAATCGTCGTCCTGTATTCCTATGAATTCGTCAACCTCGGGGTGCAGTGGACGGTGATCTGGTATCGCGACGGTGAGTTGTTCAGCTGGGAATCCAAGCCGTGGGGCGGACCCGTGGGGGGCATGGATGTGATCACCAAGAAGACCGCCCCCGATTATTTCCTGCCCGGCACGTATGAGGTGCAGATCTTCGCCGGAAGCGAGTGGAAGCAGTCGGGAGTGTTCAATATCGTCGGCGCCCCTCCGGGACCGACCGCCACCCTTTCACCCAGCATCACGCGCCTGCCCTCCCAGACGGAAACCCCGACGATGCTGAAGAGTGAAGTAAAAACCCCCTCCCCGACGTAGCAGGAAAAACTCGTCATGCCGGCGCGTAATTAGCCGGCATCCATGTATGTTTCCCACCTTAGAAAAATTTTTTTCTATTAGTG
>CAZYSF010000477.1:0-3625 GCA_964649635.1 uncultured Anaerolineales bacterium
CCCCCTCCCAGTAGGGGCGCACGGCCGTGCGCCCCTACTGGGAGGGGGTAGGAGTGGGGAAAGTTATGCCGGTTGGATGTCCTCTTCCTTTAACAGGTAGCCGATCCAGGCGCAATCCTCGCCGCCGCCGCCCTCGTAATCCTCCAGCACCAGCGCGCGGTTGCTGTCGCCGCTGGCGTGAATAAAGCGCCCGATCCCTCCGTTGCGCGCATGGAGCGTGGCGCCTTCGACCGAGACAATCTGGAATTTGCCGATATCGTCGATCTTCCAGGACGCCGGCGGGTAGGCGAAATACACCGTCGCGGTCTGTTCGCTCTGGGCGAATTTTTTTGCATGCGGGGCAAAGTTTTTTGCGATATCCGCATCCGTGAGCGGATCGTTCGTATCTAACAGGTAGAACCGGTTCAGCCAATTGAGGAGAAGCATTTCACCGTCCAGCCAGAATCCGGCGAATTGGTTGCCGGTCGGCACCCACGGGCTCTGCGCGGATTTGGATTGCTGCCAGAGTTCGTTATAGAGAATCCGGCCGAGGACATGGACGGTCAGCTCGCCCTTGATCGGGTGCGGGAGCTTGATCCGCTGGCCGACGCTTATACCGGTAAGTTTCTTCAATACGGGTTCCATGGATTTCCCTCCCTTGTTGTCGACCGCGGAGACCAGCCGTTGCACGCCGGTTTCGTCGCGCGAAAGAATTCCCGACTCCGCCTGCGGCGTGGAAGCTCTCCAGTTGGGATTGATCGGGGGAACCGGGGTGTATCCCTGGATGGTTTGAGGGCGCGACTCCGGAGCCAATAGCATCACCAGGCCGATGATGAAAAAAATAACCGCAATGAAGAACAGACAAACCGACATTCCGCCTCCTCACCAGGATCCGCTGTCGGATCCGCCGCTGTCGCCCCAGCTGCCGCCGTCGGATCCCCCCGAATCCCACGAGCCGCTGTCGGAGCCGCCCCAATCCCATGAACCGCTGTCGGAGCCGCCGGAATCCCACGAGCCGCTGTCGGAGCCGCCCGAATCCCACCACGAGTCGCCGCTGTCCGACGAATCACCGCTGTTGGAGGAATCATCAAACCATCCGCTGCCGGAACTGCCGCTGTCCCACCAGGAATCGCCGGACGATCCGGTGCCGGAAACATCCCCGGATCCGGAACAAATCGCGGAGAGGATGCAGAAGACCAGCGCAATGGCGAAGAAGGGCGCGGCGCGGTTTATTCGCTTCATGTCCTGCCTCCGGCTCCGCCAAAGTTTGCGGAGCGGCTGGGATATTTTACAACAACGTCACCGGATCCACATCGGCGTGGCAACCTTCCGGAAGGGGAAGTTCGATCAGCGCGGCCGGGGCCGGCCCGCGCAGGACGATCTGCCAGCGGAAGCGGCCGCCGATTTTCTCAAAGAAGCACGGGACCGGTCCGGTCAGCGAGGTTTCCACGAGATACTGCTCCACAATCCGCGCGCGGAGGGTCTCCGCCATCGCCTCGGCCTGTTCCCGGACGGTGGATTCATTGGTATTTACGAAGAGCAGACGGACAAGGTTTTGAAACGGGGGAAACCCCAAAGCGCGGCGGTGTTCTGTTTCGATCCGCGCGAAGCCGGGGAAATCATGCGCCGCCGCGGACTTCAACGCATAATGCTCCGGAAGATACGTTTGCAGGACGACCTTGCCCGGCTCGGCCGCGCGGCCGGCGCGCCCCGCCACCTGCCCAAGCACCTGGAAGATCCGTTCCGGCGAGCGGTAGTCCGGCAGCAGCAAGCCAAGCTCGGCCAGGACGATGCCGACAAGCGTGACCTGCGGCAGGTCCAAACCCTTGGCGACCATTTGAGTCCCGATCAGTATATCCGCGCGGTGCGAGGCGAAATGCTCGAGGAGGATATCGTGCTCGCCCGCCTCCAACACCGCATCCCTGTCCCAGCGCAGGGTGCGCGCACCGGGAAACAGCCGCTGCACTTCGGCTTCGACCTGGCGCGTGCCGACTCCCAGCGGGCGGATCGCCGGACTGGCGCACGCCGGGCAGCGGACGGGGATTGAGCGCCGGTAGTTGCAGTGGTGGCAAAGGAGGTTTTCGCCGTGGCTGGTCAGGGGGAGCGAACAGCGCGGGCACTCGACCGGTTTGCCGCACGACCGGCAGACGACAGCCGAGGCCACGCCGCGCCGGTTGAGGAACAGGATGGCCTGCTCCTTCCGTTCGAGGCAGTCCTTGAGCGCCGAGTGGAGGGAACGGCTGAACATCGACCGGTTCCCCGCGCGCAGCTCCTGGCGCATATCGACGATCTCCACCGGCGGCAGCGAGGGCGCGCGGCCGGCGGGCATCGCCGCCGCGACCCTGCGAGTCAGCCTGGCCAGCGTGATCCTTCCGCTTTCCGCGTAATGATAGCTGACCAGATCCGGGGTGGCGGATCCGAGAATGCACACCGCCTGAAGCGCGCGCGCGTATTCCCAGGCCGTTTCCCGGGCGTGATAGTATGGTGCGGCGCCGGCCTTGTAGGAAGCATCGTGTTCCTCGTCCAGAACGATCAATCCGATATCCGGCAGCGGCGAAAAGAGCGCGCTGCGCGGACCGAGAACCACATCCAGGTTTCCGGCGCGGGCCCGCCGCCAGACGTCGTAGCGTTCGCCCGGGGAGAGCATGCTGTGCACCAGCCCGAGCCGGCCCTGGAAGCGCGATCCGAAACGCTGGACCATCTGCGGCGTGAGCGCGATCTCCGGAACCAGGATTACCGCCTGGCGGCCGCGCTGCACCGTTTCGGCCGCCGCCCGCAGATACACCTCTGTTTTTCCCGAACCGGTTATCCCGAATAAAAGGAACCGCTCGGCGCGATGCTGCCCGAACGCCGTCCGGATCATCCCCAGCACAGTTTCCTGTTCGCCGGTCAGCATCGGCGGTTCGGCGGCGGCGAAGCTTTTGCCCGATAGCGGATCGCGCATCATTTCTTCATACACCAGATCCGCCCAGCCGGCCTCCGCCAGCCATTTCACATCCTCTAGCTTGGCATTCGACGACGCATAGACCCATTCCACCGCAAGCGGCCGGCCCTCAGCGAGGATGGCTTCCAGGACGCGCGCGCGGCGCCGGGCCGCGGGTCTGCGGGAGGCGGAAATCTCATCCGACTGCAGCGAGGCGACGACCGCTTCCGCCTCGCTGCGGGAGACGGCCAACTGGACCATCCGGATTTTCTTCGGCCGGACCGACGGCGGCGGCAGGATGCTTCTTCTCCGCAGGACGCCGGAGCGCACCAGGCGCTCCGCCTCACGCTCCCACTCCACCGGACCGAACGCCGTCCGGATCTGGCCGGTCCGCAGCGCTCCGCGTTCGCGCAGCAGCTTTATCAACCGCGCTTGCGCCGGTTTCTCCGGTTTGAAATTTTCATCCGCGAGTTCGTACAAACCTTCGGCATGCCGGGCCAGGCCCGGCGGGAGCATCGCCGAAAGGCAAGAATCCAGCGTCGCCCGGTAATAATTGGCCATCCACTTTGCCAGATGCAATTGGAATGGGGTGAGCACGGGAAGCGGATCGATCAGGCCTTCCACCGCGCGAGTCTCCGGAACTTCCGGGCGTGGAATGGAGCCGAGGACGACACCCTGGACTTTTTGCGGCCCGAAGGGAACGACGACCAGATTTCCCGGTCC